>CAXTPJ010000515.1:0-3412 GCA_964245855.1 uncultured Ferruginibacter sp.
TCTCCAACTTAATTTTTATTCAAAAAAAAACCGGTGACAATACCCAGTACCAGGGCGATACCAATGTACAGTGTAAGTCTATTCCGTTTAGCCGGTTCATGCTGCATAAGCGACGATTAGTTTCGCAATATAATATTTATTAACCGTTTAGCTTATTAAGCTTGGGGAAGAAGTTTAGGGTTTGGGAGTTTAGTACCACTTCGATATTTTTAAAATCATTTCGTTATTAAACGGCGTACACAGCAACTATCCTTCCATTTGCCATCGTTATTATAATTATTTAAGTTGCGTCATTCAATTAATACTTTATAAAAAAGTACAGCCGGTTGGCTTATTAAAATTTATTGCTTATTTTTCCAGATCATTAAGTTTATCAAAACCAAACACACATTATGAGTTTATTTGTGAAAAAGCCAATGGCAGCGTTAATGAATGAAGCCGAGGAAACAGGCAGCCATACATTAAAAAGAACGCTTGGTACCGGCGGTTTAATTGCACTCGGCATTGGAGCCATTATTGGAGCGGGCCTTTTTTCCATTACGGGTATGGCCGCTGCAAATCATGCCGGGCCAGCTATCACCATCTCTTTTATCGTTGCAGCTTTGGGCTGTTTATTTGCCGGCTTATGTTATGCGGAATTTGCTTCCATGATACCGGTTGCAGGTAGTGCTTACACTTATTCTTATGCCACCATGGGCGAATTTATTGCCTGGATCATTGGCTGGGACCTTGTGCTGGAATATGCTGTAGGTGCTGCAACAGTAGGTATTAGCTGGAGCCGATATTTAGTTAAATTTTTAGAGGGCTTTGACATTCATCTTCCACAGGCACTTATAGTTGGTCCATGGGATGGCGGCATCATTAACCTACCCGCTGTTTTCATCATTGTTTTAATGAGCCTCCTGTTAATGAAAGGCACCAAAGAAAGTGCCTTGGTAAACGCAATTATAGTGGGATTAAAAATTGCAGTTGTACTGGTTTTTATTTTCCTTGGTTGGAAATATATTAAAAACGAAAATTACACACCCTACATTCCTGACAATGCCGGCAAGTTTGGTGATTTTGGTTTTAGTGGTATTATCAGGGCAGCGGCCATTGTGTTTTTTGCCTACATAGGTTTTGATGCAGTGAGTACCGCAGCACAGGAAGCTAAAAATCCTAAGCGTGATATGCCCTGGGGGATTTTAGGATCACTTGCTATCTGTACTGTTTTGTACATTCTTTTTGCCCATGTTATGACAGGCGTAACCAGCTACACTACTTTTGCAGGAAAAGATGGCATTGCCCCGGTTGCTATTGCAATCGACCACATGGGTACGCCAAATGCAGCAGGTGCAATTCAACCGGATTATCCCTGGTTAAACCGTGCGATTGTAGTGGCTATCCTTGCAGGATACGCCTCTGTAATATTGGTAATGTTGATGGGACAAAGCCGTGTGTTTTTCAGCATGAGTAAAGATGGTTTGATACCACGGGTATTTTCTGCAGTTAATCCTACCACTCAAACTCCTGTAAAAAGCAATTTATTATTTATGCTTTTCGTAAGCCTTTTTGCAGCATTTGTTCCTGCAAGGGTCGTGGGTGAAATGACAAGCATCGGTACCCTTTTCGCTTTCATCCTGGTTTGTATTGGTGTTTGGGTAATGCGCAATAAAATGCCAGAACTTCCACGAGCATTTAAAACTCCTATGGTTCCGTTGGTGCCGATTTTAGGTATTGGCGTTTGCCTTTTCATGATGGTGTTTTTGCCAATGGATACCTGGATACGTTTAATAGTATGGATGTTGATCGGGATGGATATCTATCTTGTATATGGCGCCAAAAACAGTAACCTTGGCAACGGCACAAACAACCGCAAAGGAATGAAGATAGCACGCTTTACCGGCCTTGCACTTTCCGTGTTGCTGGTGGTAGTTGGTTTCCTTCATCAATATACTGTTGGCTTCGATACCGATCGTACCCTGCTTTATATATCGCTGATTTTTGCTGTGGTGCATTTAGTAGTTTTTGGCAGAAAGATCGGCAGGACAGACAGCGCTGATTAATACTTCACCTTTTTGCATGGTACCAAAATCCTCCGGCCAATCCGGGGGATTTTTTGTTCCCGGCAGTTGAGCATTGACCTGGCTTCATTGGCCCGCCCGAATGGCATGGCCGGGCGGACGTCGCACTCTTGTACTGTTGTATTTCAATCATCAGCCGCTGCTCCGTAAAAATGCTGCCATTTATTTCCTGCTGCATCATTCCCGGCAACCGTTTGCCAAGTAGTGGGAGCCGTTATGTACCCGGCGGCTACTTCATTTCAAAGATTTTTCTTCTATACAAACAAATACAGGATAATCACCAGAACAACTTTCATTATGATATCAATACATATTGCAAAACAAAAAAGGCTGCCCTTGCTGGCAGCCTTTTTATTCAATCTACCGGTAAGCAATATCCGGGTATATCCAATGCAGTATTTTAGTATAACATTTATGTTGTTTTCTTTTCTCCAATCACAAGCCCGATCACAGCGCCGGCAACGGCAGATATAGCTGTAGCTGCGATGATGTCGGCAACCATACTGTGTTTACTCAGGATATAGGTTGTACCATACATAATGCAATCTATTGCAGCGCCTGACAGCAACCCTATAACACCACCGGTAATTAATCCGTTGATAAGTGTATTGACATTGGCTTTTAAAAAAATGTATGTCAGGAAAAGCCCCTGCAATAAATTACCAATAATGATGAAAATAAATTTCATTTCTTTCCGGTCGAGATGTGGCTTTTCCCCGGTATGGTGCTTCATAAAACTAACCAACAGGTTGCCATACACGAGCCAACCCAACAGAAAGAAAACTACGGCACCTGCAATGGCACCGGTTAACAGTTTTTTGGTATTCATGCAAAATGATTTGAAGATTAAAGAAAGGTTTGCAATACAATATAATATTTAGTTTTCCATTTTGCAAGGGATAGCAAACCAATTTGATTCCACGCTATATCCAAAATAAAAACGCTACCCTGGAGAATAGCGTTTCACGAATTATCTTACTGGTATCTTTTACCATTTCAACTCCAGCACATTGTTTCGCTGGTCAATATCTGCCAGCCGTTTGGTGGGGTCAATTTCTACTTTCACAACAGTGCTTAGTTTTTGTTTAAATGTTACTACATAAGTCGGGTGCGTCCACCGCCACTCTTCATGCACTTCGAAAGATTGTTTAGCATCTTCCGCTTTTTTAGCGCCGTACATTAAATTAAGCGGAATAGTATGAATAGCCGTTGTGCCATCTTTAAAAGTAAGCTGCAGGTCAATAGGCATCGGCATCTGGCCAATCCGCTTCAGCCTTATTTTTGATTCACCGCCTTCTTCCCACAAACTGTCAATGGAGTAATCAATAGTTTTGGTGGTGCTGCACCAG
>CAXTPJ010000516.1:0-3411 GCA_964245855.1 uncultured Ferruginibacter sp.
TCCCTCACCCATATACAATAATAAAAACGCTTTATCCCTATTCTACTTAATCCTAAAAAGATAATCAATTGAATATCTTTGACTAATATCAAAACGCTAGTGATATTTTGTATATTTTCTTACTTTACCATTGAGGTTTTCTATAAGATTTGTTGTGTAAATAATTTTTCTGATTTCCAGACGAAAGTCAAAAAACACCGTAAGTTCTTCCTAGTTTTCCTCCCATGATTTAATGGCGTATGGATACTTGTTTTTCCATTGCGAAACAAAGTATTCTAATGAAGCTTTAGCTGCCTGTTTGGTTGGAGCCTTATAAATTTGCTTCATATCTTGCAAATTGTCTTTTGTCTTTCATACTATACATCTGGCTGAATTACGAATTTGATGTACCACACATATCTGCGTTTGTGATTGAGAAAACACCTGCTTTATAGTTTGAGTAAAACCGTTTAAATTATCGGTAGCGGTGATGAGTAAATCTTCTACACCTCTTGCCTTTAAATCTGTTAATACACCCAGACAAAAAGCAGTACTTTCATTTTTCCCTAACCATATGCCCAGCAATTCTTTTTTACCGTCCTAGTAAACCCTACGGTGAGATAAGTATAAGTAGTTTTATTGATAACTTTATTGTTTTTCCTTACCTTAAACACAATGCCATCCATCCAAACGACTAAATAGTTGACCCTCAAAAAGTCTTTAATGCTTATTGATATTAGCTTAAAGAGTTGGTCAATAATAATTGCCAGGTATTTGCAAAATTGTAAAAAATCTTGCAAATTTAAGATGCTTTCTACGTCAAAACATACTCCCCAGCTAGGACTGTTTCATGGTCTGGCAGATCAGCTTGATCAAAAACATCCCTTATATCAGTTGGCCAATAAAATGCAACACAAGGCTTTCATCCCATCTGCCGGGCTAGCCCGGCAGATGGGATGAAACTGAAAAGCTAATTTTGTGTTGCGATGACAAAAAAATATTTCCAGCTCACCTTGGAACAAAGGTACTCCATTGAATCTCTAAAGACTGCAGGGTTTTCACAAACAGCTATTGCTATTCATTTAGGATTTTCTAAATCAACAATTAGCAGGGGGTTTAGCAGAAACATTCCCAAACGTGGAATTGGCGCCAAAATATATGTGGCTGTAAATGCCCAGAAAAAATCGTTTGACCGCCATCGATTTAAACACAAGGCTACTTATTTTAGCCTGTCAATGAAGCGGCAAGTCAGACGATGGTTAAAAGTAGAAAAATTGAGTCCTGAGTTTATCAGTGCACAGTGGATTAAAAATGGCCAGCCTGGAGTTAGCCCGGAAACTATTTATAAATGGATATGGCATTGTAAGTTTAGTAATCAAAAAAAGCATAGCAGGACAAATATATTTATCTGCATTTAAGACATGCCCGCAGACGCCGAAAACGTTCTAACAGCAAGGATAACCGTGGATTAATACAGCACCGGGTTTCAATTGAAAAACGGCCAGCTGTGGTCGAAAAGCGTAAACGGCTTGGAGACATCGAAGTTGATTTAATTATAGGAAAAAATCATGGTTCCGGCCTTCTGGTTACTCTTGACAGGACATCGTTGGTAATAACCATAGACAAAATAAAATCCAAAAGACCTGATCACATCAAAGCACTGTTAATGAAAAGGATGTCAAATAATAAATATCTAAAAACGATGACCTTTGATAATGACATGGCTTTTAGCCTTCATCATGAAATAGCTAAAGACCTCTCAATCAAAACTTATTTTACCAGACCATATACTTCACAGGACAAAGGAAGTATTGAAAACAGAAATGGTGTAATAAGAAGATTTTACCCTAAAAAAACTGACTTCAATCTTATTACAAATAAAAGTATCAGAAGGGTTGAAGCAATGATTAATAAAAGACCAATTAGAAAGTTTAAGTATCAAACTGCTAATGAGGTACATTTACAAAAATCAAGTGTTGCACTTATTGCTGAACACAGCTTTTCAATACTTTAGTGGCGAGCAACATTTCCAAGCAAATACCCCTTGTGTACCAACAGAACTGGTTGCTTTCCGTCAACGCATAAGGGAGGCCGTGGTAGAATTAATTTTGCAGGAAAGTATCCGTGTGAATGAGCCACCTCAAGATAATAATACAGGCATTGTAGTAAGTGTAGATACGACTGTACAAGAGAAAAATATTACTTATCCAACCGATGACAAGCTGTATAAAAAAATTATTAAGGAGTGTTGGGCGATAGCAGACAGGGAGTCACTGGACCTGCGGCAGTCTTACAGAAGAACAGTAAAATATTTAGGTAATTTACATCGGTTTAAAGGAACTAAACACGGGGCCAAAGCAGCCCGTAAAGCGGGTAAGAAAATACAGATTATAGCAGGTAGGCTCGTACGTGAAATTGCCCGCAAGCTGCCATTGGGAAGCCTTGGTACACATTTGCAGGCGCTAAAACTGTATCAGGGAGTTTTGTCCCAAAAACGAGGCGACAGTAATAAGATTTACAGTCTTCATGAACCTGATGTAAAATGTTATTCAAAAGGCAAAGGGCATAAGAAGTTTGAATTTGGTAGTAAAGTTTCTATTGTTGTTGATCAGCGAACGGGCATCATAATGGGCGCCATTAACTTCACCCAAACATTACATGATTCAAAGACATTACCCGATGTGTTAGAACAATATGAAAGACTCAATGGCAACCACCAAAAGAGGTTTTACAGACAGGGGTTACACAGGAATAATGCAATATAAAGATGCTGTCATCCATGTTCCAAAACCAAACAAAAATATACGAAAGCCTAGCGGCAAAAACATAGTAAAAGAGCCGCCATTGAGCCTGTTATCGGACACTTGAAACATGACTATCGCCTGTGCCGCAATTACCTCAAAGGAATATTAGGGGATAACATGAATGTAATATTAGCCGCTGCTGTTATGAACTTTAAACGACGAATGAATCTCTGGCGCACAGAGGCAATCAACTGTTGGGTACTTATTTATAAACTACTTATAAATGCTTAGTGGATTTTTATGCCCAAAAAAATAAAACCGACTTTTTGAGGGTCGACTAAATAAATGCGTTCCAATGACCTGTTTTGCCAGACATAATATCATTGGCAACTGTTTCTGTGATACTGGAAATAGTGGACGTAGACACTTCAAAATTATAGACCTCCCTTATCTGCTCTTCAATGTAGTTTACACTCATTGCCTTGCAAAAAGCGTTACAATGACATTCTCCAAACAATTTGCCATGCTTTGCCTTTTAGGAAGCAGTATGGGGTTAAAGGAAGCTTCCCTGTCCCTTGGTACCTGGATGGTATATTCCACAAAAGAAGTTTTTATTTGTCATGTCTTACCCTAAAATAGGTTGACCATTTTTTGTGATAAAATTGGGTTGATTATTAAAGTTAGCCCG
>CAXTPJ010000517.1:0-3411 GCA_964245855.1 uncultured Ferruginibacter sp.
TGGGTTTTTGCCGGCATATTCTTTTACATCCAGTGGCAGGTCTTTGGTAATAGAAGATTTAATATACAACAACCTGCCTTTTCTTCCATCAGCATAATTGATATTACCGACTTCAAAATGTGCATTTGATAATCGTTCTGTTCTGTTAGTGATATTGGTTACATTGATCATGATCTCCGCACCGAAATCAATTCTGCAGCGCCGGATGGCATTGGCAAAACCTTCGCATGAAAACTGGTCATCCTGTTCAGCATCACAAAGCACTATAACAGCACATTTGCGCCTTACCATTTCGTATAAGCCCATGTTATCGAAATGGCCACCGTCTGACAAAGCAATAAAATTATTCCTGGTGCTTGTCTTAGCGATCAGGTTATTGAAGATATAAGCAAGCCCGTTTGTCGGATCAGACTTTTTCCATTTACTCTTTCTGGGATTACCGATCCATCTGCCCATCTGCACATTAAAAACGGTCAATAAAAAAGCCGTTGCGGGTGAAGAATGATAGCCCTGGTTGGGATTGACAGCAGCGCCGGATATTGCCATAGCGGTACCAATACTCGGTCCTTTATCAGGGTAGGCATACCGGTTTGTTCGCCTGAAAGCGTAATCATAAGACTTTGCTTTTACATCTGCAGAGGCTTTTAATATACTAAAATCAAAACCACAAAATAAGGGAGAAAAAATAAAAGATTCTGCCTTACGGTCTTGCCTGTCAAGCGCCATTTCCTGCGAGGTATTTAATGTAGTATTTAAAACAGGGTAAGGGCCATAATAGCCAAATTGATTCGTCATTTCACTTAAATGTTCATCATCCAGCATGTCGAAACCGGTGAATGGGTTCGCCGTTTTTTGACGGTTGGTAGTTCGCCTGGTAGCCCCTAAATAAGCCCTTACCAACCTGTTCCTGTAAAAATGGTGCATCGAAAATTCATTCACACCAATTTTCCGGGATAAGAAAAAAGCAGTTGTCCCGGAAACCAACAGTATAAAAACAACTTCCCAAATTTTACCAGGCCGCCCATGATCAAGGTTGATGAAAACTCTTTCCTCCAGGTTAAGAAGAGGGTCTATCAATGCGGGAAGAAAAAACAACAACCCCAATACAAAAAGGTAGGGCCCTGCCTGGCTGAAAAAGCTGAGAAAAGAAGACAGGCCATTGCTATTTTTATCATGACTGCCAGTATTTTTAGCACTGAATGCAGCTTTTACCGCAGAACCAACTAAAACCATCCACCCACCGGCTGCAGCAAAACCGGCTTTTGCCCATTCGCTATTAAAAAGTTCTGTCATAAAGTTTTTGCCAAGCAGTGCAGATGCACTGATCAGCAACCATAAAAAAGAAAGCCGGTGAATATATGCGCCTATTCGTCCCCACCATTCCCTGCGTTCATCCGGGAAATATTTTCCCAATAAACCCATTCTTGCCACTACAGTGATACTGAATATTTCGAGCGTTAAGGGAACTCCCAATATAAATTGCAGCTCTGTGGTTTTGTCTTTAAAAATACCAGTTTGAATGGCGCCAATATTCCTTAAAATAGTATTTACTGCAATAAAACAAAGCAATCCGGTTACAGAAGCAATTAAAGCGCTTACGAGTAATATAATCCAGGCCCTGAAATACTTTACCTGCTTATTAAAAGGATGATTGATGAATTTATTAAAGCGTTCATTGCCGGTAATGCCGGCAACAAATGCTGTTAGCTTACCGTCTTCAAAAACAGGTTGAAGGTTATTTTTAATACACGCTGCATAATTACCAAAAAGAGCAACCAATGTTAAAGCAATAAATCCGGCAATTGAAACAGGTGCAAATAATATGATTTTGCTGTATGTATGTGCACAGGTATAGTTATCACCAGTACACCAGCAGGAAGAAAGCCATCCGCTTAAAAAGTATGCACTGATCACTGCTATACAAATAATGGCCTGGCTGAAGGTTACCGCTGATTTAGGCAATACATTATTTCGCCGGAACCTTTCGCTATGGTAAGCATGCATCCCTAAACCTGCGAATATAGCAATGGGGAAAAGCAAAACGATGCTCATCCCACTGATCATCCATATGGATGGTTTGATGTCATTGATCAACACGTCGCTCCATATCCGGTAAAATAAATTGCCTGCAAATAATAGGGTAAGCAGCATTAAAAAAATAACGATCTGGTTGAGCAGTGTATTCCTCAACCAGGTAATACCAATTGTCCAGCTATCAACCGACATGAGACTGGCATCGGGAGCAAAATAATTGCTGAACATACGCAGCCATTTGATTGGTTTTAATTCTTCACCCGATGGGTCCGGAGATTTATCGGGACAAAGCCTGTTGGTTACTTTAATTACAGAGCCATCCCGCTTAATCCAGGTGGCGAGCCAACTGCCTATATAACCGCCGCCTGATACAGTAGATAAATAGTCAAACTTGCTGATCAGGTTCTTTTTTGCTAATCCCTCTAAAATCCCAAGATTAAAGGTAGCCGATCTTATACCGCCGCCGGAAAAGGCAAGAGCAAACAACTCCATAGCTGCGGCTTTTTCGAAAGGGTCCTCGCTTTTTTTGTCTTTTTCATCGCTGCTCACTGATGAATTTTCTGGTTTAGTAATCAGTTGCTCATTCCGTCTTGCCGAGCGGTTTAAAAGTATTTCTTCCAGTTCTAAGGCGAATATATTCTCAAATGAAACGGGTACATTGTTTTCAAGCAGTTGCTTTGTCAACTTTGCCTCATCCATCAGTAAATCCGAAGCACTTTCTTTAGCCTCGTTTTGAAACTTTCGTAAATTTTCAAGCACTTTTACTTCACTGTCCGAAAGCATTTTATTTTCGAACTTGTCATCTGTCTCCCACATTTGCAGAATTCTTTGTTCAGCAGCAGTCAGTTTACCCCCACCCTGTGCAAGTATTACCTGTATTGGCAAATATTCAAGTTTCCTTGCCAGTTGCTCTCTTTGTATTGGAGATTTATATATTACCTGGGTGATAGCTTCCCGCCACTGGTAGGGAGTTGGATAATTACCATACTTACGTTGCAATTCCCGGATTCCTTCCTCATTATCTTTTAACCAATATACCAGCTTCGTTGCTATGTGGATCGTATACTCAACTGATTTTGTTTTGACATCTGCTGTTGCGCTGCTAATCCAAACCAATTCTTCTGCCCTGTTGGCAAAACGGTTTTCGTCTTCAACATCTTCTTTGTCAACAAACACGCTTAATTCCTTTTCAAAATTTTCTGGTTGAATAGTTAGTATACTGATTGCTTCTGCCTGGTCTGAATTGATGGCATTTTTAAGCAAGATTGTTTGCACCGCAGTGATAAAAGAAACTGCCCTGGCGCTCAGGTCCATGATAGCATTCATCCGGTATTGTTTTAATTGAAAAAAGAAATAAAAAGAAAAATACATACTGGG
>CAXTPJ010000518.1:0-3408 GCA_964245855.1 uncultured Ferruginibacter sp.
ATTGGCATCTTTATTATGTTCTTCTCCACCATTTTTATGCTGCTGGGTTCTATGTGCCCTGATATCAAAATAGAAGAAAATAAGCCCGAACCGCCGGTATCACCAGCGCCTTAATTCATTTTTCCTGAATACATATTCCGGTGTATAAATCTCGTCATCATCTGCTTCGTCGTACCAGGGTGATAAATTTTTATTAGAGGGGTCCGTCAGTACATGAATATCCTGAGCCGGCATATAACTCTGTGCCAATAAAAAAATCTTTTTCCCTTCCCCATTCATTGCAACATCCATTACTATTACGGCATGGCCGGGGAAGCCCCCACGGATAAACACATCTCCTGGTTGTATCGTTTTAATATCGGCTGCATCAAGCTGTTTAGCCAATGACGCTGAACCGCACATTCCAAAAACGGTTTGTAAGTAAGTGTGCAAATGTTCGCTGGTGTAAGGCTGCGTAAATTGGTATTGCTTGCCTTCGTTATCAGAAAATAAAATACTGCTGTACTGGTGTGTTGCAAATAAATACTCTGCCCTCAACCGCATCACTGCATCGGCACATTGCTGCAGGTCTTTATCGCCAACAGAAATATCCAGCACTGCAAACTGTGCCTGCTGGTTTACTTTTTTTGCGCCATTGTAGAGGTACACTGTCCTGTCTTTTTTCAATTTTACCTGCTGCAACCACGCAGCAAAAGAATTAGAATCGGCCGGCAATCTTTTAAAACCGGCAGGCAACGGAATGGCTGCAATCGACGAATAAGGATTGGTATCATTGTCGTGCAACCTGGTAATTTTGATGGCAGTATCAGCAGTGGTTGCATTGCTGCTTTTACTATTGCAGGAAATACTGGTAAGCAACAACAGGCTAACAAGGGTTTTGCAGTTCATAATCATTAATTTTGATATTCAGCCGGACAGATGCAATATTGCAGTTTATTCCTATACATAAAGTGTTAAAAAATCATGGCAAGTATTCTTATAATTGATGATGAAAAAGCGATCCGCAAAACATTGTCGGAGATCCTGAGTTACGAAGGTTATAAAATTGAAGAAGCAGCAGACGGAGAAGAAGGATTGAAGAAATTTGCTTCTTCCACTTATGATGTGGTATTGTGTGACATCAAAATGCCCAAAATGGATGGGCTGGAATTTTTGGAGAAAGCAAAGGAAATCAACAGCGATGTCCCGATCATTGTGATCAGCGGGCATGGCAATATTGAAACGGCCGTGGAAGCGGTAAAAAAAGGCGCTTTCGATTACATCAGCAAGCCGCCTGATTTAAACAGGATGTTGATCACCCTCCGCAATGCGATGGATAAGCAAACGCTGGTGACAGAAACCAAAGTGCTGAAGAAAAAGGTAAGCCGGGTGCAGGACATGGTGGGTAAAAGCAGTGCCATTCAAAAAATTAAGGATACCATTGAGAAAGTTGCACCAACAGACGCCAGGGTTTTGATAACCGGTGAAAACGGCGTGGGTAAAGAATTAGTGGCAAGATGGATACATGAAAAAAGTAACCGTAACAGTGGTCCCATTGTGGAAGTAAACTGTGCAGCTATACCTGGCGAATTGATCGAAAGTGAATTGTTCGGCCACGAAAAAGGATCCTTTACTTCTGCTATCAAACAGCGTATTGGTAAGTTTGAACAGGCCAACGGCGGCACATTGTTTTTAGATGAGATCGGCGACATGAGCCTTGGTGCGCAGGCCAAAGTACTAAGGGCTTTGCAGGAAGCCAAAATAACAAGAGTAGGTGCCGATAAAGACATAACCGTTGACGTTAGGGTGGTTGCTGCAACCAATAAAGATTTATTAAAAGAAGTAGAGGATAAAAATTTCCGTCTCGATCTGTACCACCGTTTGGGCGTGATCATTATTCATGTGCCATCCCTGAATGAACGCAGGGAAGACGTACCGGATTTGGTAGATTTTTACCTCGACCGCATAGCGGTTGAATACGGTCAGCCAAAGAAAGCAATCGATAATGATGCGATGGACCTGCTCACCAATTACAACTGGACCGGCAACATTCGTGAATTGCGCAATGTGGTGGAAAGGCTGATCATTTTATCTGGAAAAACAATTACAAAGGAAGATGTAAGTACTTATGTTTTGCCGAGGAATTAATTGACATGAAAAAAATCTATTGTATCAGTGGCCTCGGTTCTGACGAAAAAATTTTTGTACGGATAAAGGTTGATGGCTATCAACTGGTATATATTGCCTGGCTGCCCCCTGAAAGAAATGAACCGATTGAAGTGTATGCTAAACGCATGAGCGAAAGCATAACAGAAGAAAATCCCCTATTGATGGGGCTTTCTTTTGGTGGTATGATGGCAATTGAAATTGCCAAAATAGTCCCGGTTGAGAAGCTGATCCTGCTCTCAAGTGTTAAATCCAGGAAAGAATTACCGCTATGGATGCGCTTTTGCGGCACATTCAGGCTAAACAAAACTATGCCCATGCGGCCGTACCGCTTTTTGGAGCCGCTGGAAAATTACAATATGGGTGTAACAAATGAGGAAGAAAAACAAATGGTAGCCCGTTACCGCAAAAGTGTTGATCCGGATTATTTAACCTGGGCCATCAACGCCGTGGTCAACTGGAAAAACACCTGGCAGCCTCAACACCTTTTTCATATCCATGGAGATGCAGACAGGATTTTTCCCATCAGAAACATGAAGGCTGATTACATAGTAAAAGGGGGTGGTCATTTTATGGTGTACAATAAAGCCAGTGAAATCAATGCTTTCCTGCAAAAAATCCTCCGTTCCTGAAATTGATTACTGGAATAATCCACCAATCCTGTTAACAAGCGGATTGGTTTCTTTCTAAGCGTTTTTGTTATTTTTACCAACCGGCTTTGCCATTTCACCCAATCAATATCAACGATGAAATTTAATTTTACCAGGCTACTGTCTGCCATTGTTTTGTCTGTTTTGTTTATGAGCGCTACTGCACAGCAGAACTATTTTAGCGACATTGCAGAAAGCACTGCAAAAAAAGCGGGACAGAAAAGGGTGATCATCCCTTCAAAATACAGGACGCTGCAACTGGACACAGCGGGCCTGTTGCCATTCTTTCGTTCGCTTCCATCTGAACAAAGTATTTTAAACAACCGCAACAGTTCTCCAATAATAACCCTGCCTTTGCCCGATGGCAGCAGTGCCAGGTTTCATGTATGGGAAAGTTCAGCCATGGCGCCGGAACTGGCAGCCGCTTTCCCTGAATTAAGGACTTTTAATGGCCAGGGTATTGATGACCCAACGGCCACCATCCAACTGGACTGGACAGAATTTGGTTTTCATGCCATGATCCTTTCTCCGGTTACGGGAAGTATTTTCATTGATCCTTATGATCAACAAACGGTTACCAATTACATTGCATATTTTAAAAAGGATTTTAAGA
>CAXTPJ010000519.1:0-3401 GCA_964245855.1 uncultured Ferruginibacter sp.
GAATTACAATTGGAAGGAAAAAAGAAAATGGCGGTGGAAGATTTTTTAAGAGGGTATAAGCTTTAATCTTTTTTCTTCTGAAAAAAATTGTTTAACGATGCTGCTATTGCTTTCTGGTCTCTATTTAAAAATCTCTAAATACAAACTGCATTTAGTCCTCACCAGTAACTGGGTTAGCCGCCTCTTTTAGGTTGGTGACGCCAGCGGCGGCATTCAAAAAAATGCGCAGCAAATTTTTTTGAAAAGGCTAAAAGTAAGCGGCGTTCCAGTTACGCTGCCTGCCGGCAGTGGAGGCGATAAGCATGAATTAAAGGCTAAATAAGAAATGGTAAACTGTAGCATTGTTAGCATTCGTATTTCAAAACGCAAAATCAATTAAATTGTATAAAGCCAACCGTAATTTATATTTGTAAAAATAAATTACGATCAACCCTTCCTCCAACATATTACAAAGTCCTGTCGAATATTTAAAAGGCGTTGGCCCGCAGCGGGCAGAATTGCTAAAAAAAGAACTCAATGTTTTCACTTTTAAAGATGTGCTGGAATTTTATCCATTGCGTCATTTAGACAAGACCAAAGTAGACAAGATAGCCCAACTGGATTACAGCGATGATTATGCACAGGTAGCCGGCAGGTTGAACGATGTTAACATTGTAGGAGAAAAAAGGGGCCGGCGCCTGGTAGCACATTTAAAAGATGATACCGGCGAAATGGAACTCACCTGGTTCCAGGGGATCAATTGGGTAGAAAAAATGCTGGAAGTTGGGCAGCGCTACCTCGTATTTGGCAAAGTAAGTTTCTTCAACGGCAAGGTTCAAATGAACCACCCTGAACTGGAAGTTTATTCTCCCGAAAAAGCTGCCGGAAAAAGTTTTCTGGACCCCATTTATCCTTCAACAGAAAAATTAAAAGCCAGGGGGCTTAATGGGCGGGCATTTGCCAAATTAACGTACGCCCTGTTGCAACAATTATCTGCAACTGACCTGCCGGAAAATTTGCCGGAACCCATCATTAAACAATACCGTTTTATCTCTCACTGGGATGCCTGCTGCCACATTCATTTTCCTTCCTCCGAAGAAATGTATGTTCACGCCGTTAGAAGGCTGAAGTTTGAAGAATTGTTTTTCGCCCAGCTACGACTTGGATTGCGGAGAAGCGAACGGCACCGATTCAGCAAAGGGTTTGCCTTTGATAAAGTAGGTGCGTTGTTCAACAGTTTTTACGAAAAGTACCTGCCCTTTCAATTGACCAATGCGCAAAAAAGGGTGTTGAAAGAAATTAGAAAAGATGTGGGCAGCGGCAGCCAAATGAACCGCCTCTTACAGGGTGATGTAGGAAGTGGTAAAACCATCGTGGCTTTACTGGCCATGCTGATCGCCGCAGACAATACCCGTCCGGAAGATGGCCAGCATTTTCAAAGTGTATTGATGGCGCCCACAGAAATATTAGCCCAACAACATTTCAATGGCATCAGCGAATTGGTGAAAGAAATGCCGGTTTGTGTAAAATTGCTTACCGGATCATCCAAGGCCCGGGAAAGAAAAATGATCCACACCGGCTGCGAAGATGGCAGCATTCATATCCTGATCGGCACACATGCGGTAATAGAAGATAAAGTGGTTTTCAAAAATTTGGGTTTTGCTGTAATAGATGAGCAACACAAATTTGGAGTGGCGCAGCGGGCACAGTTATGGAAAAAAAATATGTTGCCGCCACATGTGCTGGTAATGACAGCAACACCCATTCCAAGAACACTGGCACTAACGGCTTATGGCGACCTGGATTATAGTGTGATTGATGAACTGCCACCGGGAAGACAACCAATTATTACCGAACACCGTTATGAAAATAAACGGCCGCAGGTAATGGATTTTATAAAAGGAGAAATTGCCAAAGGCCGTCAGGCGTATGTAGTGTACCCTTTGATTGAAGAGTCTGCTACAATGGATTATGAAAATTTGATGAAAGGATACGAGGAAGTGAAATCATTTTTTCCGGAGCCCAAATACTGGATCAGCATGGTGCATGGCAGGCAGGAGGCAGAACAGAAGCAAACGAATATGAACCGCTTTGTAAAAGGCGATACACAAATAATGGTGAGTACAACAGTAATAGAAGTGGGGGTGAATGTGCCGAATGCTTCCTTGATGGTGATTGAAAGTGCAGAAAAATTTGGCTTATCACAATTACACCAGTTGCGGGGAAGGGTAGGCAGGGGCAGCGAAAAAAGTTTTTGCATATTATTAACGGGTAACAAAGTAAGCAAAGATGCCAAAGAAAGGCTCCATATTATGTGTGCCACCAACGATGGTTTTATGATAGCGGAAAAAGACCTGGAACTGCGTGGCCCCGGCGATATTGAGGGTACAAAACAAAGCGGCGAACTGAACTTTAGATTGGCCAGTATTGTACAGGACAAAGTAATGTTGGATGTGGCCAAAAATGTGGTGAATGAATTATTGATGGTAGATCCGGATTTGACTATGGCAGAAAATTTGCCGGTTAAAAACCACCTCAGATCACAAAAAGCAAAAACGGTATGGAGTAAAATATCGTAATTAATCAATAAAACCTGGCGGCAGAGAATCAAACGGAAGAACAATCCGTTCGCAATTCTTGTTATTATTTCATAAATTGTATAAAATATTGCTACTTGAAAGCTTACAGTAAAATACCACAAGCCGTCACCTTATTTATTGCCTTTTTCTTCATCATGCCTGTTGGTTTTGCTCAATTGCAATTCATCGAAAACAAGGGACAGTGGGATAAAGCGGTTGATTTTAAGACTGATATTTCTAACGGCGCTTTCTTTTTACAAAAAACAGGTTTTACTGTACTTATTCAAAGTGAACAAGACCTCGAGGCATTCAGCGATCAAATGCATGGGCACAATTCCAACGATGGAAAATCTGTAGCTCCCCTGACAAACGCCCCCATCACCATTCATTCACATGCTTACCGGGTTAATTTTTTAGACGCTTCCAAATTAATGACCATCCTGCCTGATAAGGTTTCTCCAACGTACAACAATTATTTCATCGGGAATGATAAAAGCAAATGGCAAAGTGATTGTAAGCTTTACCAGGCGGTTACTTACAAGGACATGTATCCTAACATAGATGTTCGTTACTACACCGACCAGGGAACAATGAAATATGACATCATTGTTCATCCGGGAGGCAACATCAACGATATCAAACTGCAATATGAAGGGGCTGATAAATTAAGTATCCGGAACAAAGAACTGATCATTGGTACATCTGTTGGCGAGGTAAAAGAATTGTATCCATACTCTTATCAAACACACGAAAAAGGCCGCCAGACAGTGGATTGTAAATATGTGCTCAGCAAAAATGTAGTGAGTTTTAAAGTAGATGATTATGATCCCGCAGCAACGCTGG
>CAXTPJ010000520.1:0-3400 GCA_964245855.1 uncultured Ferruginibacter sp.
CATGTTCAAGATATAATTTGGCAATGATAAAAGAAGCAGCACTGTCGGCTTTGTTAGAAAAATCGATGTTGAGTTTTTTGTTTCCAAATTCAAAATCAAGCCTGGCTTTGTTGGGCTGATCGTTGGCAAAATTTTCAGCAAACAAAACCAGCAGGTTTAAACCGGTATCAAGTAATACTTCATCGGTATGCGCTTTTTTTGTGAGCTCCATTCTTTCAGCAACAATTTTTCCATTCAATGCTACCGTAGCCACATCGCCTTTTTTACTGCCGGATAAATTCAAAATACCATCTTTCGTTTGGAGGGTAACAGTATCCAGTAATCCAAAGTAAGCAGGAGACAATGCCGGATAGGTGATGCGTTCGCTGTAGGCATCATTGAAAGCAATGCCATTTACCTTCGACAAGCGGATATCAGCATCTCTTAAAAATTTGATCAATGCTACCGCTGATGATTTATTTGTCTTGTCAAGATTATTGGTGTCCGCTTTTGAAATGATGGATGAACTTGCAGTAATCCTGTTAATGCTAAGTACTGGCAGGCCTTTCATGTCCCTGCTGTAATCGAATATGCCATTCAAAAAGAAAGTGTTCCTGCCAAGACTGAAAGGTTTTTCAAACCGGGGATATTTGTTTTTGCTGATGGCCAGTTCCCTGCTGTTTTTTTTAACAAGCAGCATTTCATATACAGCAGTAAAACTGTCGCACTGCAATAATAATTTTGCCGGGTAAAGTATCCCTGATTCGGCATTGGCAATTTGTAGTTCAACGTTTACTGCCGGTCCGCTTAAAGTGCTATAATTCATTTTCCATGTGCCGGTATAATTATCGGGCTGTGCAAACACCCCGGTTGACGAAGAGAAGATCAAAAAAATAAGCAGCAGGAAGTTTTTCATGATATGTTCCGGTAATAACACTTGTGATTTGTTTGCAAACTAAGCAAAACTTTTCAGCATTTTTTACTGCGGCTTGCCAGTTAAGTTAAATTACTGTTTCAGTTGATGGGTATTGATGTTTACGGCACACTTCAAAGCATACAATAATGGCTTAATTTTAGTACTCATTTAATAAAACATATTTTATGGGACATACAAAACGCCTGGAAGAATTAAATAAAGAAGCATTGGAAAAATTGGAAGAGTACATGAAAGCTAAGGGTGAAGCAGGAACAGTGCATCACGAAAAGATACACACCGCCAAAGAAAAATGGCAGGCTGCCTGGAATGAATTTTTAGAAACCCTGGTAGTGTTGGAAAAACTGGAAATTTGATTTGTTTTTTATAATCGAAAATTCGGTAACTTTATAGCTCACCAAATAAAAAGGAGGTATTCATGCAATCTACAGATCAACCATGGACAACTCCGGTAACCACAAGTTAACCGAATGTTCAAAAAATAATCTGCCCGGCCTATGCAGCCGGGAGGCCATCAGTTTAAACTGGTGTCTTTTTCTTTTTTACATGCCGTTACTTTCTACTGATTTCAGCCATTCGTTGATTACCTTTTTCAATAAATGCTGTTTCATTTTTACTTCTTCAATATCCTTAAAAATGCAAGTCCTCCTGCCATCTTTATAATCACCCTGCAGTAAACCAGCTTCGTTATTCACTTTAGCTCCGCTTGGAAATACCAACATGATGCGGCCTTTATGTAAATTGAAAACAACAATATCCCGTTTATATTCTTTAGGATCAAAAGTCTTCATTTCACCAGTGTAATAAAAACTGGGATTGTTCCATTTGATCTGCTCATCCACTTCTTTGTCAACACTTAAAATGATTTGCCGCAGCAATTCAACAACAGGAGCAATGTTTTGCGGTAGCTGTTGAATATGTTTTGTTACCTGTTCTTTATCTGTAAGTTTTATTGCTTTTGCCATTTGAAGTGGTAATAAAGACCAGATAACAATCTATCGTATAAAAGTGAGATTTGAAAGCACTTCAAAAACTTTTCCTGGTAATACGGTCAATGTTGCAAGCGGATTGAGGGTATAAGAAATGTTCAATACACACTTACCAGCCGGTAATGGATCAATTATAATTTCACTGCCGGCAGTAACCGGCGATGGTGGCACCATATTATCAAGCCAGTTGGAAAAATCTGTCCAGTTACCATTTCCTGTAAACCTATACGTTACCGGTAGTAAGGGCAAACAAAATACGATACCATCCCCGTTAGCAAACCGCTCTTTTGAAGGAATGGTGCGGATATTAAATACATTTGATATTCCTATGGTTGGCCATACTGAAGGCATATTCCAAAAAGAAGGCGTGGATGAATAGGCATAAGACCGGTCAATTAAATTGGCAGAGCCGGCCGGGATAATGAGCCCGTTCCTGTTGTTTGCGTACTGCAACAGGCCAGTACCCTGTGCAAAATAATTACCTTGCTGAAAACCCGTTCCGGTTATTTCGTTGCCGATGATATTGGTACTGTCGCCAACACCAGGACTAACCAATAACCCATATAACTCTGCCCGGTTTCTAAAAATGGTATTGAATGGACCGTTAATGCCATGCGATGCATCAATAACAATGTTCTGCACAATATTGCCTTCAAACAAATTGAGATAAGGATAGTTGCCATGCAAAACAATATCACCGGAAAGATCTGCCGGCACTGTATCTGTCTTAAATGGTTCTGTTGAATAATTATAACCGAATACATTGCCATTGGCACCCGACTGAACGAGCATGGAATGACGAAGGTGTTTGAAAACATTGTTTTCAATTAAGCATTCACCGGAAGTGTACTCACAGGAAATACCATAACCCTGCCCTCCGGAACCATAGCCAAATGCACCATGAAAGAAACTGTTGGTGACCTCAATATTGGTACTTCCTGAAATTTGAACATGGGCAAAATTGCAGCTATCGCTCTCTACTCCTTTTACCCAGCAATTGGCAGCGTAAGAAAACAATATGTTGGATGTTTGGCCAACCGTTGCATCCAGTCTTTTTATCCTCAGGCATTCGATTCCAACACCCTGTGCCGGAATAATTTTTTGTATGGCAGGATCATCTCCCAATGCATAATTACGGCGAAGGGGATTTGAAAAATGGACCGTATCATTCCTGATGTACCCGATATGAATCAGTTGACCAACAGAACCCAAAGCCCAACTATCATTTACCAAACCCGAATCGTTTTGGTAAACTTTTGCATAATCTCCCGGTGCAAAGAGCGATGCCTGGCCTGTTGTAAGCATCGTTGAATTTTTAAAACTGGTTGATGTTATACTCCCGGTATCATTGGAAGCAATACCCGCAATTGTTATTAAGTTACCAGAGCCCGATAAGTTGAATTGAAGCATTGTATTGCCTGCACCTGCTCCTTTTAATACCAATCCACTACGTAAAAAAACCGGTTGATTGAAAACGAATACACCTTCCGGAAAAAAC
>CAXTPJ010000521.1:0-3398 GCA_964245855.1 uncultured Ferruginibacter sp.
GTTGCAAAATATAAAAGATAAATACGCCAATAACATCCCGTCCCTCATCACTTTTGCCAGTGGCCCCAGCCGTACGGCAGATATTGAAAAAACATTGGTAACCGGTGTGCATGGCCCAAAGGAAGTGTATTTGTTTTTGGTTGAAGGGTGACGGTTTTCGGTTGTAATTTACTGTTGGGTTACCTGATGTACAAGTATTTTTTTTATAGCAATCTGTTTGCGATTGGTAATTTTTTGTTGGCAAATAATAGACCTTCTCTATTGTTACACAACAAAAAAGTCATTTAAAATAACGCAGAAATTTAGCGCTCACATTAACCTTAACTGTAAACACCAAGCAGTAAACAGCCAACCCCTACTCCCAAAAACCCAGCCCTTCCCTGATCACATTCCATTCATCGGTAGTGCAATCAACCACTGTTGAAGGTTTCATGCCGCCCATGCCGCCATCAATTACCAGGTCGACCAAGTTTTCAAATTTTTCATACATGATCTCAGGGTCGGTGTATTCTTCCACCATATCTCCCGGCAGGGAAGAACTTAAAATGGGATTACCCAAGGTTTCTAAAATCTGCTGGCAAATATTATTGTCCGGCACCCGCAACCCGATCGTACTTTTTTTGCTTTGCAAAATTTTTGGCACCTGCTTGCTGGCCGGCAAAATAAAAGTGTAAGGCCCGGGAAGATGATTCTTCAGCATACGATACAAAGGCGTATCGATGCTTTTGGTGTAATCGCTTAAATGGCTGAGGTCTTTACAAATGAAAGACAGTTGTGCTTTTTGCGGATCAACATTTTTGATCTTGCAAATGCGTTCAATGGCTTTGTGCTGCGATATATCGCAACCCAATCCATAAATGGTATCGGTTGGGTAAATGATTACGCCGCCATCTTTGAGGCAGTCAACCACTTGTTTTATCAGCCGTGGCTGTGGATTATCAGGATGAATGTGTAGAAGCAAGGGGAATATTTTAATGGTTATTAAAATCGCAGGAGAATACAGCAACTAAGATACCAAAACCAATGTTGTGCCTGCTCAATAAACTTTTAGCCGCAGGGCTGAAACACTTTATAATCCGTTACTTTTGCAGCGCTAAAATTTTACCAACACAAACCAACTTAATCATGTCGTTAATTTCAGTAGGTACCATGGCGTTTGATGCCATTGAAACCCCATTCGGAAAAGTAGATCAAATTGTAGGCGGCTCCGGCACTTACGTAGCCTATGCTGCAAGCCATTTTGTAACACCTATACAACAACTTTCTATTATAGGTTACGATTTTCCACAGGAAGAACTGGATGAATTAACCAAACGTGGTGTACAACTGGAAGGCGTTGAAGTAGTGCCTGATAAAAAATCATTTTTCTGGAGCGGAAAGTACCACCTGGATATGAACAGCAGGGATACACTGGTAACCGACCTGAATGTATTGGCAGATTTTAACCCTATCGTTCCCGATAGTTACCAAAGCGCTGAATTTTTATTATTGGGCAACCTGGCCCCTGCAACACAGCTGAGTGTTATCAATCAAATGAAAAACAGGCCGAAGCTGATTGTAATGGACACCATGAACTTTTGGATGGACATTGCATTGGATGACCTGAAAGCAGTACTGAAAAAAGTAGATGTACTGATGGTGAACGACAGTGAAGCAAGGCAATTGAGCGGCGAATTTTCTATTGTAAAAGCAGCCAAAAAAATCATGGATATGGGCCCTAAATTTTTGGTGATCAAGAAAGGTGAACATGGTGCGTTACTGTTCCATGAAAAACATGTGTTCTTTGCACCGGCGCTTCCTTTAGAAGAAGTATTTGATCCAACAGGCGCTGGCGATACGTTTGCCGGTGGTTTCATTGGCCATTTGGCAAAAACAAAAGATATCAGTTTTGAAAATATGAAAACTGCTATCATTGTTGGTAGTGCTTTGGCAAGTTTTTGTGTTGAAAAATTCGGACCCAACAGGATGAAAGAAATCACCAAAGCTGATATTGATGAAAGGATCGGTGAGTTTGTACAATTGGTAAATTTTGATATCGACCTGGTATAATGTTTCAAGGCCTGAATTTTTAATTAGCATCCACAAAAAACAAACATGCTCATCATAGAGATCATAGCATTGGTTTTTCTTTGCAAAAGCAATGGCGACCTTGCAGCTAAAAAAGGCTTAAAGCCCGGTACCTGGAAATTATACACCGTGTTGGCATGGCTGGCAGCCGAACTGTTTGGTTGTATGCTGGGCTTGCTGATGTTCGGACAGGCAGATATTTCAAAAATGGACCAGGCAAGTTTTTTTCAAATATCATTGGTTGCAATTTTTTGTGCCTTTGGTGGATATCTAATTATCAAGTTCACGCTTGAACAAAAACCGGATGTACTGAATGATGATGTAAACAGCATCGGCATAGATGACTTGCGGCCACCCGTTAAGTAGATCATATTTATCCAACTTATAAATTGAATGGCCCGCCTTGAGAAAGACGGGCCATTTTTTACTCCGGTTATTTTACAAAAATTAAAGCAACGCTATAATTTTCGCTTGCACCGCTTTTAGTTCTTCCGGTGATAGTTTTAATTTGGTCTTGGTAAAGCTAATATCATCCGCAGCATTGATGGGCATTAAGTGTACATGAGCATGCGGTACTTCCAGCCCAATAACACTGATGCCACAGCGGTTACACTCAAATGCTTTTTCAATAGCATGTGCAATAGGTTTTGCAAACAATAATATTTGTGATAAATAATTATCCGGCAGATCGAAGAATTTATCTGTTTCTGTTTTCGGTATAACCAACACATGGCCTTCCACCAAAGGAAAAATATCAAGGAAGGCAAAGAAATGATCGTTTGCTGCAATTTTATAAGAAGGTATTTCGCCGGTAATTATTTTTGAGAAAATGGTCATGGTATTTTTTTGTATAAAAGTACAAACAAAAAACCCATCCATTGTTGATGGATGGGGCAGGTAAAAACGGCGCAGCACTTTATAAAGAAATATCCTCAATTTTAAATTTCAGCATACCGGCAGGCACCTGTACTTCTGCAACATCGCCAATAATTTTGCCTAACAAGCCTTTCCCGATCGGTGAGGTTACGGAGATCTTACTTAATTTAAGGTCTGCTTCTTTTTCTGAAACGATCTGGTAAGTCACTTGCTTTTTTGTTCCCAAATTAGTTACCGTTACTTTGGTAAGAATAGATACTTTGCTCGTATCAATTGTTGTTTCATCCAATATCCTCGCAGTAGCTATGATACCCTCCAGTTGTTTAATTTTTGCTTCCAGTAATCCCTGTGCTTCCTTTGCTGCATCATATTCTGCATTCTCTTTCAGATCCCCTTTTTCCCGTGCCTCCGCAATAGCATGACTTGCAGCAGGGCGCTCAACGCTTTTCAGTTTA
>CAXTPJ010000522.1:0-3397 GCA_964245855.1 uncultured Ferruginibacter sp.
GATCAAATTACTGGTGAAAGCCGCCCTGCCCACACTGTTCGGACTGCCCAGTGTGTTGGTAACGCTGCTGTTCAGGTTCATCGTTAACGTTAGTTTATTATCCAGCGCTTTTTGAGTAGCCTGTATGCGGCCGATGTAGTTTTTGAAATTGGATTTCAACACAACGCCTTTTTGATTGATTGCGGTTATAGATGCCCGGTAGTTGAAGCCATTGGCGCCGCCGCCGAAAGACAAAGAGTGGTTTTGTGTAAAGCCACGCTGGGTAAGAATATTGAACCAATCGGTACTTGAACCATGGTTGGCTGAAGCCGGCACATTGTATTTTTGCGCCTGTTCCCACCATTCAGTAGCGTTCAATACTTCCAGTTTTTTTGGTATTACATCCAATGAAGCAGAACCGGTGTATTCCATGGAAGTCTTGCCCATCCTGCTTTTCTTCGTTGTAATGATCACCACTCCCGGGGCTCCTCTTGAACCATAGATAGCGGTAGCAGAGGCATCTTTCAATACATCAACCGATTCAATTTCGTTTGGCGGCACCTGTCTTAGCAGATCCATGTTTCCCTGTACGCCATCTACTACTACCAGCGGATCGTTACCACCAATTAAAGAAGTAATACCCCTGATACGGATGCCCGGACCGGAGCCTGGTTCGCTGCCCGTTTGTGTAACTACCACGCCACTGGCCCTTCCGGCAATTTGCTGCAATGGATTGGTTACCGGCCCCTGGTTAAGGTCTTTGGCGCCGATTGTTGAAATAGCACCTGTTACGTCTTTTTTCTTAGCAGTGCCGTAACCGATCACCACTACTTCATTCAAATTATTGCTGATGTTGTTGAGTGAAATATTACCTGCATTGGCAGATTCAAGAACGATATCCTGCGCAGCAAAACCAACGGAGGATACCGTTAAGGTTGCCGGAAACGCAGGTACATCAATTTTAAAAGAACCGTCGGCGCCGGTTTTTGTGCCGGTGGCATTTCCTTTTACAAGAATGGTGGCATTCTCAATTGCTGCACCATCTTTTGAATCCGTTACCTTACCGGTAATGGTTTTGGTTTGCGCCCATGACTGGCTAAAAGCCCCGAAAAAAAGCAGGCCAAGCAGCAGGGTTTTAAACAACCGTTTGTTGATCATAAGTGTAGTTTTAGTTTTTGGAAATATGTAATTGGCAGTTATTCTCAGATGAGTTTCTGTCTTGCAGCAAAAGGAAATAAGCATTTTTGAAACAGGAGAAAACAGATAGACTGGAAAACGCAGGCTTCCCATAAGAATGAAGATATTTTCCTGGCAGCAAGAAATGATTCATATAGATTTATTGCAATTCGTTCTTTATTGGCAAGTGTAATCATTTGCTGGAGAACCGTGGAAAAGGACTAATAGAAATTAGTCCTTATTCTTCCGGTTATGTTTGCGTATGATTGCTTACTTGCAGATACCAAAACAAAGGCGGTTTTGAGCGCATTGCAAATTGTAAAAGCACGAATATTAAAAGAAAATTTAAAAATGGAGAAAATTAAATTTTTAATAAATTGATAATCAATTAATTAAAAAACATTAAATATTAATTAAATATTAATGAAATCAGCAGAATTATGATGTTTAATCTTGAGAAATTAGCTGCATACTCTGCAGTAATCAGCACTTTTTGAGCCAGACGAATGGAATAATATCTTGAAAAGAATTTCGTGAAAGGAGCAGTGAGAAATAAATTACTTTAAATTCTATGTAACAACTCTAACCTGTTGCAGGATTTTTTCTTCAAACAATTCGTTGGCAACAAGCGACTTGTTTTTGATCTTGGTTTTATAAGTATAGATCGTATTAACAGAATAACCGAGGATTTGAGCGATCTTTTCGTTCTCAACAATCCCCATCCTGATGAGAGCAAATATCCGCAGTTCAGTATTCATGAGCTGGTTGTCTTTTAAAACAATCTGGTCTTCTTCTTTAAATAAAGAATTGAAAATGGAAACAAAGTTGGGGAATAGTTTCAGGAAGACTTTGTCGAAACTTTTCAGCACATCTTCCTTTTCTTCTTTTAAGTTGAATTTGTTTACAATGAATTTGATGTCCTCCAGTTTATCTTCTGCAATTTTCTTATCAATGGCACTTTTGAATTTTTCGATCTTTAAAAAAAGTTCTGAATCCATGTTAAAGAAGTACCCAATATATTCTTCTTTGATCTTATCAGCTTCCAATAATTGATGATTGCTTTTTTGGAGACGAAGATTGAATAATTCTTTCTCCTGGTTGGCGGCAGACAGTTGATGGTTGGCTTGCATTAAACTTTCCCGGGCAATTTTCAATTTTTTTACCTGGCGGAAAATGATAATGGCAAAAATGATGACCAATAATAATAACAGGCTTACAAAAATGGTAAATAGGAGCAGGTCTTTCCGCTGCTCTTCTACGGTGATGATCTTTTTATTCTGAATCAATTGTAACAATGGGTTGATCTGGGCTTTCCGCATCCTGGCGCCATACTGTACAGCATCGTCATTCGCTTTCTGAATATAAATCGCTGCATTTTTCATATCGCCTTTTTGGTAAAAGATATCGGCCAGGTTAGATAATGCAATTGTTTCTTTAGTGGAAGACTTGATATCAGCAATGGCGGCTTCCATCAACAGGTCGGTCGCCTGCTGCACCTGGTTTTTAATAAAATAAATGCGGCTAAGCGTTGACGTAACAAGGGCCAGTTGGTGAAGGGTGAGGTCTTTGCGCTGGTGCAATGCGATCAGGCTGATGGCAGCACTGTCAATGTTGTCAGCCTTTAAATTCCTCAACCCGGTATAATATTGATGGGCAAATGAATTGACTGGATATAACAATATGGCAGAATCAATAGCAGCTTTGGCTTTATCAGCATAAGGGGCCCTATGAAAATTATCGCCATTGTAATCGGTGAGGTCATAGTAAAAACGGCCAAGCAGTGTATAATATTCAGCCCGTATACTGTCTGGCGCACCGGTTATGTTGATGGTATTAAAAGATTCAAATGTTTCTTTGAACATCCCGGAAGACAACAGGATAAAATTAAGGCTTACTTTTGACTGGATGATCTTCACCGGATCATTTAACTCGTTTGCAAGCGACTGCATTTTACTTACATACAAAAAAGCAGAATCGTAACTGAAAGTTTTATACTCTTCATAAATTTTGTAACTGAGGTCGTACTGCGTAGCAGTTGACATGCTGCTTACAGTTGACAACCCGCTTTTCAGTACAGCGATCTTCTTTAGTTTTTGTGCTTCGTATTCCGGCGCCTGCAAAATTGTTTTGTTCAATTCATTGACGAGGCTATCCGAATATTGTTTTGCAAAAGATAGATGGCTATACATTGCCATCAATATATATAGCAGTATATATTTTACAGTATTGATTTTCATTCAGC
>CAXTPJ010000523.1:0-3395 GCA_964245855.1 uncultured Ferruginibacter sp.
AAATATGATAACAACATCCGGGTTGAATTCATATAGTTCAGAACTGTCATCAAATACCTGCCTTTCTACCTGGTTAAAATCTGCTTCCCAAATATCCAGGTTCAATCCTGCATCATAGGCATCGCCTTTTAAAGCAACAGAAAGAAACTGGGTAGCCGTATCGCCCAACAAAGCAACTTTTACAGTAGTTAAGCCAGCAACATCTTTTTTTAAATTCTTTCTTAACGCTGTAAATGTTTGCATATAAAACCATCCGGTTTAATAGAGTCGTTATAAATATTGATACCGGGATTTTGACTATGATGCCGGAGGCATTTGACAGGATAGTAAGACAATTGCAGGATAAAAGCCGATACAGCAATTATTTGAGAAGCCAAAAGTATAGTATTATACCCTTATACCAAAATCAAAGTTCAAACACTCAATATTAAAATCCTGTAATGATTTTAGAAGGCTTTTTCATCGCCTTTGAATACTTTATAAACAGTAAGGAACAGTATCCTGATATCGAGCCAGATGTTCCAGTTTTCTAAATACCAAAGGTCCTCGTTCACCCTGTTAATGATCTGCTCGTTATCGGTTATTTCACCTCTCAAACCATTCACCTGTGCCCAACCGGTAATGCCCGGCTTAAGGAACTGCCTGATCATGTATTGATCAACAATTTTAGAATAATCAGTGGTATGCTTTACCATGTGCGGCCTTGGCCCTACCAGGCTCATTTCACCTTTTAGTACATTAATAAACTGCGGAAATTCATCGAGGCTGGTTTTGCGGATAAATTTTCCGATACGGGTAACACGCTTGTCATCTTTGGTGGCCTGTTTGGTATCCGATTCTTTGTTTACCCTCATGCTCCTGAACTTCATGCAATAGAAGGTTTTATTGTTTTTACCGGAGCGTAATTGCGAAAAGAAGATTGGGCCTTTCGATTCAAGATAGATCAATAAACCAAGGATGGGCACTAACCACGACAGTACAAAAATCACCACCAGTAAACTGATGGCAACATCCAGCACCCTTTTCTTAAACTGGTTGCCTACATCATCCAGCGGTTCGCTTCTCATGGATAATACAGGAAGGTCACGTACATAATTAATGACAACAGGTTTATTTACAAATACTGATAAGTCTGGAACTACTTTAAACCGGATGCACTCCGTTTCGGCCCTGCTCATCAATTGGTAAATATCTTTGTTTTGTTCAGGCGTAATAGTGGAATATATTTCCTGTGCATCCATTTCAATGGCAGTTTCAATGGTGTTTTTGATATCGGCCAAAATTGGATGGCGGGTAAGTTCTTTAATATTGCTTTCATCTTCTACAAACCCCAGCAGCAATGTATTAAAGCCTTCTTCTTCAAAATAATTTTCTAACCGTTTGGCTGTTTCATTATACCCGATGATGAGCACTTTGTTAAAAAGGTGGTTCCTTGTTTTAAAATAATTATTGATGCCGAGATAAAGGAACCGGTTGAGAAAAAGCCCAAAACCAAAAGCAATGATGTTGGCAATCGTAAAATACCTTGATACCTGGAACTGGCGTGAAAAAAACAGGTAGAAGAGGATAGCGATCACCCAAAGTAAATAAACCTGCACCGTTCTTTTGGTGAAAAATTCAAACTTGATAATGTTACTGTCTGAATAGGCACGGCATACAAAAGAAAGTACGATCCAGAAAATATTGATGAGCATCCAGAAATTGATGTATGTCCTGAATGAGTTATCTGAAATATGCCCTTCAAAAACAAACCTGGAACAAAGGAATGCGATGTTTAAAACCAGCAGGTCTAACGCAATCAATGATTTTTGTAAATAATTTTTTAGTTGTTTATTCATAAAAGCTTTTGATAACTTATCGGGGTTGATGGTTTGTTTAGCCTTTTATATTACATAAAAATGGCGCAAAGCTTTGTAAAGCAGTTCCATTCAATACAAAAACGCCGTATCCACACATTTAGTATAAAAAATTCAAGGGTAACTGCCGGCTGTCTGTAACGGCACGCAAATGTAGAACTCTTTAAAAATTATCCTGTATTATTTTAGTAAATGAGTGTTGCTTACCTTCAAATAATGACCTGTATTTTTTGTGCGGGTAATCATTTCCTACATAAATGTTGGTATGGTAAAAAAAATCGTTCCGTGTTAACTTAACATAGGTAAAATTGTAAACTGAAATTACATTGAATTTTCCATAAAATGGAAAATGGTTATATGAATAAACTGTTTGGAAATAATAGATACTGAGCTAGTTAGTGGCATAATTTTTGCAAATTTCCCAAAAATTACTGCTTCTAAAACCATAACTAACATCATGATACGAAATTTCCAAAAAAATCGATTCCAAAATAAAAGAATACTATATATTTGTAATGGTCTGTAAGTAAATCACTGAATTACATCCACCATTGCCAGTAGCTCCCAATCCAAACCCACTTAAATCCCCATTGCATTACCGATATTGTTTGCCATAGCCATGGAATAGCATTTTATTGCTATTAATCCTGGTATCCTTTGTAATACGCTGTTATCCTTTATAAGTAAATATTTATTTAAACCAGCACCCATCAGGTAAGCCGGTTATGTAAAAATTAAATTAAAGCAAAGCATGCTTAAAAAATTACCAGGATCAAAAAATTATAACAGCGTTTTGGGCTGTACCCTCCTGTTGGTTATATTCCTCTTCTCATCCATTACAGCCACTGCAAAAAATTATTATTTTTCCAGCAGCACGGGAAACGATTCTTATAACAGTGTGCAGGCTCAAAATGCAGCTACACCCTGGAAAACGATAGGTAAATTAAACCTGATTGCCAGCATCCTTGTTCCGGGTGACAGTATCTTGTTTAAACGGGGCGATTTGTTTTACGGGGGCATTGTGATGAATATTTCCGGCACCGCCGCTAAACCTGTAATATTCAGTTCTTATGGTACGGGGGCGAGACCGGTCATATCTGGTTTTACGACGATTACTTCGTGGACATCTTTGGGTAACGGCATATACCAGGCTTCAACACCCGGCGCAAAAGCGGCCCTTAACCTGGTAACCATTAACGAGCAGCCACAGGCCATGGGCAGGTATCCCAATGCTACCGATCCGGATGGCGGCTATCTTCGCTATGAAGATTTTATCACTACTACCTCTATCACAGATTCTGAATTAACAGATGCGGTTAACTGGACAGGTGCCGAAGCAGTTATCAGGAAAAATTTATGGGTTTTGGACAGGTGCAAAATTATTAGCCAGGTGGGCGGCAAACTAACTTATATAAATCCTGCCTCTTCAGATTATGAAGGTTCAGCTTATAGCGGCTATTTTATTCAGAATGATCCACGCACACTCGATAAGTTTGGTGAATGGTACCTGAATGGAACTACCAGAAGGCTGCAGGTTTA
>CAXTPJ010000524.1:0-3394 GCA_964245855.1 uncultured Ferruginibacter sp.
CTGCGGATGCCGGTTGCAAAACGATCAATGTAGATAAACCGGGCAATGTGATTGTAAATGCGGGCAGAAGGATCAATGTATTGAGATAAGGCCAATGCATGCATTTTAGTAAAAGGGAAGTTTAAAAAATAATACGACGCACCGGCTGCTGCCGGATAGCAATGGAAAACCCGGTGAGGCCTTGTAAAGCCTGGCTGCTGTGCCGGATTTGTAATGTATAGCCGGGAACGCATTGTTAACAGCAGCAGCACCAACAGCCATATTTTTTTACCGGCTTGAAACCATTGAAAAAAATATTTTTATGATTGAAGTTTTTATTCCTACCAACAAAGGCGTACGGGCAATTATGTCGGATAGCATTGTACGCATTGAGGGAAACAGCAATTATTGCAGGATCTATTTTAACAACGCTTACCCGTTAACTGTAGCCAAAGTGCTGCATTGGTTTGAAGAACACCTGCAGGATGATTTTTACCGCATTCACAAAACGCATATTGTGAACCGGCAATTTATTTCCGGTATTTCGTCTGACAACAACATACTTACGTTACACAATGGTGAGCAGCTAAAGATCAGCCGCCGCCGTAAATCGAGTTTTTTAAAAATGATGGCGTAGGTGTAAACTTTATTACCTTCGTACCTACGATGCACCCCGACTACCCACATAAAATATTCAACGACCGCTTCAACAGCTATACCCTGCTGATGCTGGCGTTGGCAATGGATGCCACAACCTCTCGCAGGGCTTTTTAGTGCTTGCTATTGCCCGCTGCTTTTCTTTTCAATTTTATTATTCATCTTTTCATCCATTTATTTTTATGGAAACAGTTACTGTGCAAACAACCGGTGCCACTGCTGCTACGGCAGATTTTTTACCCTTGCTGGGAACCGATTATGTAGAGTTTTACGTAGGCAATGCCAGGCAGGCAGCGCACTTTTATAAAACAGCTTTTGGCTTTCAGTCACTGGCTTATGCCGGCCCTGAAACAGGCATGAAAGACAAAGTGAGTTATGTGATTCGCCAGAACAAACTCACGTTTGTATTGACCACGCCATTAAGAATTGATAACCCCATTGCAGATCATATTTATAAACATGGCGATGCCGTAAAAGTGTTGGCGTTGCAGGTAGATGATGCCACCAAAGCCTGGGAAGAAACAACCAAACGGGGCGGAAAGAGTTACCTTGAGCCAACTGCATTGAAAGATGAAGAAGGCGAAGTAGTATTGAGCGGCATACACACTTATGGCGAAACAGTCCATTTGTTTATAGAAAGAAAAAATTACAACGGCGTATTTATGCCGGGATTTAAAAAGTGGGAGAGTAGCTACAACCCGGCATCGACGGGCTTATTGTACGTAGACCATTGTGTGGGCAATGTGGGTTGGGACCAGATGAACCCCTGGGTAAAATTTTATGAAGAGGTGATGGGCTTTAAAAATATTTTGACGTTTGACGACAATGATATTTCCACCGAGTATTCTGCACTGATGAGTAAAGTGATGAGTAACGGGAACGGTTATGTTAAATTTCCGATCAATGAACCAGCCGAAGGAAAGAAGAAAAGCCAGGTAGAAGAGTACCTTGATTTTTATAACGGCGAAGGTGTACAACACATTGCGATTGCAACCGGTGATATTGTAAAAACGGTTACTGCTCTGCGGGAAAGGGGCATTGAATTTTTAAATATTCCTGCCAGTTATTATGCGGATGTATTGGACAGGGTAGGCGCCATTGATGAAGACCTGGCACCATTGCAGGAACTGGGTATTTTAATTGACCGGGACGAAGAAGGATACCTGCTGCAAATATTCAGCAAACCGCTGGAAGACCGCCCTACTTTGTTCTTTGAGATCATACAACGCAAAGGCGCCAAAAGTTTTGGCAAAGGAAATTTTAAAGCCCTGTTTGAAGCGCTGGAAAGGGAGCAGGACGCAAGGGGGAATTTGTAGGCTGGCGGTTTGGGGTTTACGGTTTGCTGTGGGGAGAATGATAAAAGAAGTTACTATATTGATTAATATGGTTAGAATTTTATGGCGTGATGCTGAAAGTATTTTTTTTTTAAACAAGAGAATAATACTTGGTAAGGATTTGTAGCGTTCCGAATTTTAATGAGTTAATGATACCTCAATCCCTGCATTTAATTACCACCAGTAACTGGGTTAGTTGCCTCTTTTAGGTTGGTGACGCCGAAGGCGGCATTCAAAAAATGCGCAGCAAATTTTTTGAAAAACCTAAAAGCAGCAGCGATCCAGTTACGCAGCCAGCCCGGCTGTGGAGAGCAACCGCAATTGCTTTAATACAATTGACTATTCAAGGAACTGCATTTGATTATTACTATTCTTTCATAAATAGAAAATAAAACAAAATCATATTTGGTAACGAAGCTCAATAGCATTCTTAAAATCCATTGCCAAATAAAATTAGAAAATCAATCCGCTCACCAACCACATCCTTATTAAAGAAATACTAAACTGTATCTTTTTCCCCTTTTTGATTTTATATTTGCCGTTCGGAATTCCTTTTGTTACATAACAAATGACCCATTGTAAAACCTTCACCTTACCTGTTTAAATTTGTTATTTAATGAAGTCAATCTTGTTGCGCCTTTATATAAGTTGTGCCCTCCTGTTCGCTGTGTTGTTACTCTCAGCCCAAACTTCGTACATCAGTTTAAAGGCAACTTCCAGATCAAACCCGCTTTCCAAAGTAGAAGATTCACTCCGCAAACAGTTTGAAGCCAAAAAGCTAAAGTGGCCGCCGCAGGAAATTTACGTCCGCAGTTTTAAGTACGACCGGCAACTGGAAGTGTGGGTGAAAGATGATAAGAAAGACAATTTCAAGTTGTTCAAAAGTTATAAGGTTTGTATGCAGAGTGGTACGCTGGGCCCAAAAAGAATGGAAGGCGATTACCAGATGCCCGAAGGTTTTTATTACATCAACGAGTTCAATCCCAACAGCAATTACCACCTGGCGCTCGGCCTCAATTATCCCAATGCGTCGGATAAAGTGTTGAGCGATTCGCTGCACCCCGGCAGCGCCATTTATATTCATGGCAGTTGTGTTTCCACCGGTTGCATTGCCATCAGCGACCAACCCATTGAAGAAGTGTATATCCTGGCATCACACGCCAGGGAAAGTGGACAGGATTTTATCCCGGTGCATGTTTTTCCTGTAAAGTATGGGGTAAAAAAATCGTTTGAATACCTGGCACAGGCCACCAAAGAAAATCAATCCCTGCAACGCTTTGCCGTTACGCTCAAAGCGGCTTATGATTACTTTGAAGACAAGAAACAATTACCCCTGATACTGATCAATAAAAAAGGTCAGTATATCATCAATTAAGAATTTATTATTTTGTTACCAGCAGTTGTTTTTCAATTTAACTTCATTG
>CAXTPJ010000525.1:0-3393 GCA_964245855.1 uncultured Ferruginibacter sp.
TATACATACCGCAGCCATTACCAAAGTACCTATCCAGACCGTAAACATCACCGGGTTGCGGAACATGGAGGCCGGATTGAGTTTTACGAAAGATGCTCTCAGGGCTTCTTTCAGCAAACTGCTCTCAAAGAGGTTATTATTTTTTGATTGATTTGACATGTTATTTTTTATTTAATCTGCATTTGTAATACTGTTCAGCATCGTTGTGTCACTCACTTGTACCGCATACCATTACTGAAATTTTTACGGTATTATCTGCTTCGCTGAATATAGTTGCACAGCACAAGAGTGCGACGCCACTGAAGCTTAATAGTTATTCAAAACCCTGGTTCATAATTGTATTAAATGATAATGATATTCATAATACCAGTTATTCAGCAGGAACAATGATCTTTCAAACTGCTGCCTTCAAGTCCCTTTAGGGATTTAGGGCAGTCCTTTCAGGGATTTAGGGCAGTGAAAAATATTCAGCGATCGGTCCCAATGCCAGTGACGGAAAGAAAGCCAGCGCCGCCAATATCACAATCACTGCAAATACCATGAGGCCAAAGGTTGCGGTATCCGTTTTTAAAGTACCTGCGCTTTCAGGAATGTATTTTTTGTTGGCCAGTATGCCTGCAATGGCCACCGGGCCAATAATTGGAAGGTAGCGGGCAATCAGCATCACAATGCCGCAACCGATATTCCAGAAAGGGGTGTTGTCTCCAAGGCCTTCAAAACCACTACCGTTGTTGGCGCTGGAAGAGGTGAACTCATACAGCATTTCGCTGTAGCCATGCGCCCCGGGATTGGCCAGCCAGCCGGCATATTCAGCAGGGTCGTGTGCATACAGATAGCTGGCAATTGCAGTGCTTGCCAATATTAAAAAGGGGTGCAGCAATGCAATGATCATGGCGATCTTCATTTCTTTTGCTTCTATTTTTTTGCCTAACAATTCAGGTGTTCTGCCTACCATTAACCCGCTGATAAATACTGCGAGGATGATGAAAATATAGAAGTTCAAAAAGCCGACTCCAACGCCGCCATAAAAGCAATTGACCATCATTCCTAATAGGGTAGTCATGCCTGTTAGTGGCGTCATACTATCATGCATGGCATTCACCGAACCGTTGCTGGTGCAGGTTGTATTGATCGCCCAGTAAGCGGAGGCGGCTGAACCAAAGCGGACTTCCTTGCCCTCCATGCTGCCCATGTTTTGTTGTATGCCCATTGTTGCAATGGCATCGTTGCCGTGCATTTCGTTTAGTACTGTTGGTACCAACAGCAATACAAAGCCCAGCGTCATTACGCCAAAAATCATCCATGCAAGCCTTCTTCTTTTCAAGACAAATCCCATGGCGAATATCATGGCCATTGGTATCAGCACGATGGAAATGGTTTCAACTATGTTGGTGAAGTAGTTCGGGTTTTCCAATGGATGAGCAGCGTTAGGCCCATAGAAACCACCACCATTGGTACCAATCTGTTTAATGGCAACAAAAGCTGCCACCGGCCCTCGACTTACTTGCACCGTATCGCCCTGCAAAGTGGTGATGGTATCTTTTCCTTCAAAGGTCATCGGGCTGCCGTTGAACACCAATAACGTAGCAACAACCAATGCAATGGGAAGTAATATCCTGGTACAGCTTCTTACAAAAAGAAAATAAAAGTTGCCCAACTTATCTGTGGTGCGTTCCTTCATGGCAAAGAATACTACTGCACAAATGGCGATGCCGCAACCGGCACTGATGAACTGCCATAACATTAACGTTAATTGGCCTAAATAAGATAAACCGCTTTCGCCTGAGTAGTGCTGCAGGTTGGTATTGGTGATAAAACTTATGGAAGTATTGAATGCAAGGTCGCCACTCATAGATGGGTTGGCATCGGGGTTAAGCGGCAGCCAGCTCATGTTGGTCAACACAAACATGGAGATTATGAACCATAAAAAATTGATGGTAAGCAAAGTCGTTAAGTGTTGCTTCCAGGTCATTTGTTTGTTGGCATCTATATCGCCTGCTTTGTAAAATAATTTGTCCAGCGGGTTCAATATTTTATCCAACCATGTTTTTTCGTTGGTAAATGTTTTTCCAATGTACCTGCCGAGTGGAATGGCCATCAGCACCAGCAGTACAAACATCAATATGATGCCGGGAATTTCTGAGTTCATGATTTAAAATTTTTCTGGTTTGATCAGGACGTAACACATGTATGCGAATACGGCGAGTGAGATAATGAATAGTGCGATCATGGTTTAAATTTTTTCAAAGAAGTGAATGGCTGCATAAAACACGGCAAACAATACAATGCCTGCGGCGATCAAAATAATGGTACTCATGGTTGTTCTTTTTTAAAATGGTTCATTGTTGTACATTTTGTTAGCAGGGAATGACAACTATGAAACCATTTTTGGGATGTATTGCTGAAATGCTTGTTAGTGAAGGGTTTGGGGTAATTTGAAAGAGTTTTTAAAATTAAAAACCCTTCCATTTTGGAAGGGTTGGTTTTCAGAATGAAAGGGAATTTATAGTTGACAAGTTTCCATTTACTTTTTTTCTTGATAAAAAAAGTAACAAAAAAATCAAGGCTGTGAATAAAAAGGCTGAAATTTTTCACATTAACCTAAAATCAAGTAACTCGCCGCAGGAGTTTTATAATTTAAAGGAAATGCCGGCTTCAAACAGCCTTGATTTTTTAACGGCTAATGCGAAAAGTTTCTAGCACTTTTTATTCAAGGCCGTTACTGAATATCATGATATGTAGTATTGAAAATAACGACTACCCAATGTTGTACTCTTCAATTTTTCTGTACAAAGTTGTCAGTCCAATATTCATCAGCCGGGCGGCTTCGGTTTTATTTCCTTTGGTATGGAGCAATACTTTTTCGATGTGTTTTTTTTCAACGCCTGCCAAATCAAAAGGGGAGTAGGAGTTGCTGCTGATAGTTACCTGCAATTCAACGGGAAGACTTTGCACAGTCAGGGTGTTTTGCTCAACTAAAATCACTGAGCGCTCTATGATATTTTTCAGTTCACGGATATTGCCGGGCCATTGGTATTGCTGCAATGCAGCAATGTATTCTTTATGAAATGAAGGAAGCGATTGATTCGTTTTGGCAGCAAAGAATGCAACAAAATATTTCGCCAGTGCAGGAATATCTTTCACCCTTTCCCTTAATGCTGGCAAGGTAATCTGAAAGACAGACAACCGGTAAAAAAGATCTGAGCGAAAATGACCGGCAGTTATTTGCTGCTGCAGGTCACGGTTAGTGGCAGCAATAATGCGAACGTTCACCTTCAATGTTTTGGTATCACCTATTTTAATGAACTCGCCGGTTTCCAAAACCCTCAATAACCTGGCCTGCATTTCAATTGGCATTTCACCAATCTCATCTAAAAAAATGCTGCCGCCATT
>CAXTPJ010000526.1:0-3380 GCA_964245855.1 uncultured Ferruginibacter sp.
CCATAGGCCACTTAAAATATATACCGTTGCGATGGCTGTAATGGTCCCTGCTGTATTTTTTTTGCTGCCGCCCATTGGTATGTACACATAATCCTTGAACCAGGTTGACAAAGAAATGTGCCAGCGCCGCCAAAATTCACGTATGTTTTGTGAGAAAAAAGGCCGGTTAAAATTGATCATTAAGTTGTAGCCCATTGTTTTGGCAGCGCCCCTAGCAATATCGGCGTAACCAGAAAAATCGCAGTAGATCTGTATGCTGAACAATACAATGGCTAATAATACATTGGCGGCGTGAAAATCTTTTGGGTTGCTGTAAACTGTGGCTACATAAACAGCGATCTTATCAGCGATTACTAGCTTTTTAAAAAATCCCCAGGCGATCAGGCGTAAACCATCCAGGATGTTTTGCGGATTGAACCGTTGCTTTAATTTTAACTGCGGCAATATGTTCTGCGGCCTTTCAATTGGGCCGGCCACCAGTTGCGGGTAAAACAATACATACAGCGCATACAAACCAATGCGCCGCTCTGCTTTAAAATTTCCCCTGTACACTTCAATGGTGTAGCTCATTGCCTGAAAAGTGTGAAAAGATAAACCAACCGGCAATATCCATTGCAGCAAAGGTGCCTTTAAGCCGGTAACAGTATTAATGTTGCTGATGAAAAAGTTATAGTATTTAAAAAGACACATTATGCCAAGGTTGGCCACCAGGCTGCATATCAGCCATTTCTTTTTTTTGCCCGATTGTTCAATTAATATGGCTGCGTAATAATCGATCAATATCATTGCTGCCAGTATAAAGAGATAAGCAGGTATGAAATAGCAGTAAAAAATACAACTTGCCAATAACAGCATCAGCCAGCGGAATTGGTGCGGCAGCAAATAAAAAAGTATTGTTACAACCGGGAAAAAAATAAGGAATTCATAAGAATTAAAAAGCATACCGGTTCAATATGAGATGCAGGAATTGTTTGAAAAGAAAATTTGTATTGCTGGTGTTTGATCCGGCAATTTAATCAGGCAAAACTATTTAATAAAATCAACTTGTGCCGATGGTTTCACCGGTAGGCGCTGCACCAAAAAAATCATACCTTAGCTTTTTAACAGCATCCCACATGCAATCCTTTTTTTTATATATCGATCCGGGTTCCGGCAGTATGATCATTCAACTCCTCATTGGCGTTGCAGTTGCTGCCGGTGTGTTCTTCAGAAAGATCAAACATTTCTTTTTAGGTTTCTTTAATAAAAAAGAAAAAACATCTGCCATTGAAGAGGAGAACTGATCATTTAGCATCCTTCAAAGATCCTGCGGCCAAAGTTTTCTTTTTAGAGGGAGAAGACGGTTACATGTATCGTGAGCTTTCGGCTGACTATCTCCTGCATTACAATCATTTTAAATCATCAGGACTTGCAGATGAACTGGTTAAAAAGAACTGGCTGGTGCCGTTTGAAGAAGGCAATGATAACGGTTCAATTGTTTTAAAAGCCAACAAAATAAGTTTTGTTTCGTATCCATACGAATGGACGTTTACCCAATGGAAAGATGCTGCATTACTTACGTTGAAAATCCAATACCAGGCGCTTAAGCATGGCATGGTACTGAAAGATGCAACCCCGTTCAATATTGTATTTGAAGGAAGCCAACCTTTTTTTGTTGACTTGTCTTCTTTTGAAATATACAAAGAAGGGCAACCCTGGCAGGCATTCAAACAGTTCAGCGAAAATTTTTATGTGCCGGTATTGCTGGCGAAGTATTTTGATTCATTGGCCAATGCCGTTTACCTCAACAATATCAACGGGATTACAGTGGCAAAAGGCATTTCAATGTTGCCGGCAAAAGCTTACTTTAATTTTAATACACTTTTTTTCCTGGCTTTGCCAGGAAGGATCAGGTCGCAGTTGGCAGGTAAAGAAAGCGCTGCCGCATCCGGCAATATCAGCTTAAAAAGTTCGATGCAGTTTGCGCAGCAATTGTTTTTAAACATTGATAAGCTGAAGCAAAAAAAGGAGCAGACAAAGTGGAATGATTATTATAATAAAAATATAGAAGCTAGTTATCTGCAGGAAAAGGAAGGGATCATAAAAAACTGGATAGGGGATAACTATCAATCTAAAAGTTTGATTGATTTTGGTTGCAACACAGGCAATTTTTCTACGCTGCTGGCAAATCAAGTAGCAACGATTATTGCATTTGATGAAGACATGCGTTCGGTAGATGAATTGTATCGTCATTGCAAAGAAAAAAAGATCAGGAATGTTTTTTGTTTTACGGCCAATCTTAGTCAGCCAACACCTGCTACCGGTTGGGATAATACGGAGCGATCATCATTAAAAGAGAGATTGAATGCAGACCTTGGCCTGGCGCTGGCATTGATACACCACCTTGTTTTTAGCAACCATATCCGGTTTAACATGTCGGCCCGTTTTTTTGCTGATACCTGCAAAGAACTTATTATTGAATTTATACCTAAGAGCGATCCCAAAGTGCAGTTGCTGCTGAATGGCAGGGAAGATATTTTTAGCTGGTACACGTATGATAATTTTATCACTGCATTCAGGCAGGTGTTTAACCTGTCGAAGGAGCATGCATTTTCAAACGGCAGGGTGTTGTTACATTTTAGCAAACAATAAATGGATAAGATCAAAAAAGTTGCGATACCGTTGTGCATACTGGTGTACTACTTTGTTCATTACACAACAGATCTTTTTTATTTTATTGATGCATGGAAAAGCATTGGCCAGTTTGTAAAATATGTTTTGATAACCTATGCCTTGTTTTTTGCAGGGTATAAATTGATAAAGAATAAAGACCGGTTCACCTTAGCATTCTCATCTACACTTTTTCTTTTTTTATTTTTTGGTTCTGTCATTGATACGGCTATTGCTGTTGGCTTTACCGGGTTGCCTGCCGGTGTCACCATCAAGGTAGTTGCTGTTTTTGCTGCCGTTTGCTTAATCATTTTATTTGCTTGTTTCCGCATAGGCATTGGGTTGATAAAAAAGCTATCGCAATTTTGGTTGTTATACTGTGCAGTACTCATTGTGTATGATTGTGGTGCTTTTATTTTTTCATCCCAAAAAGAAAAAACTTATTTATCAAACCAGGCAAAGCCGCCGGTATTACAGTTTGTAAAGAAGCCGCCGGTGTTTTTTATATTGTTTGATATGTATCCATCGGATACGGTGCTGAGGCGTTATTTGAATGCCAATAATACATCATTGAATAGTTTTTTAAAAGAGAAAGGTTTTGCCGTTACCGGCAATGCCCGTTCGTTGTACAGCGAAACTTATTATTCCCTTTCATCCACTTTAAACCTGGCGCCGCTCGGCTATATCAACGACAATGCAATTGCAGAATATAAAAAAAAGCTGATAGCGTT
>CAXTPJ010000527.1:0-3374 GCA_964245855.1 uncultured Ferruginibacter sp.
TTATATTGCTTTTATTGTTGAAATAAATTTTCCATCCGGTTGGCGGTAATGTCGTTTTGCTTTTATTAATTAAAATAAAGTTTGATAAAGGCTGATTGGTATTTTGATAATTGTTGGTGATATTGGTTATAGTGATGGCGAACTGGTCTGTATTGAATGCATTATTTTTTTGTGCTGTTAAAACTGTTAATGAAAACATTAGTGTAAAAGAAATGAATGCCGTTTGGAAAGCTACTTTTTTCATATTGCGAAACTATGCTTGATTAAATAATATGGGAAGTTATGTTGATTTTTTTCTTGAAACAGTCATTTTAATTATTAATGATAATTCACTGTTGCTCACTTAATGAATATCACGCAAAGGCGCCAAAAAATAAAAGCCGCAAAGAACAGAAATAAAACATTGCGCCTTTGCATTCTTTTCGTAAAAAAGTTGATAACTAAAAGACATTGAATGATAATTGTTGAATAAATAAAAAGGAAAGCCCATTGTATCATTTAGCTGCTTGCGGATTTACTGAACCATTAGCGTTATGAAGCGGAAGATGCCATAAAAACCAACAAAGAAAAGTGCGACGCCAATGCCGATGTCCCGCCAGAATGAATCTTTCGGACTGGCATGCAATACAAATGATGGTAACATCATCTTCTTTACAGGTTTTTAAAAACCTGTACCCCAAAAGTTTTCAAAAGGATGCCAAATTAATTTTTTACACCCTGCTTATTGATAATTGTATCAAGGGCGGTGAGCAATAATTTGTCGCCCTGCGGCACGCCGTTATTGATGAGTAAGCCTTACAACATATCTCTAAAAAAATGAAACCTGATACTATCGCTGGATGCAACTGGTTTTTATAATTGCTGTGATGATCTTTGCCGCCTGAAGGAACTACCTTTAATGAAGTGATGAACCGGTTAAGAAAAGTATTCAACGCTGTTTATAGAACTGAGAAAGAGTAGGCAACGGCTGGCTGATTTGAAGAACATTCAACAATATACAATAACTTTATACAAGTGTATTTTGACAAACTAAAACAGGGAGCAGTTAAACTTGGCGGGGAGGCAACATTGCCATCATTAACAAAAAACATCGTATGCTTAGCAACAATGACATTCTGAAAAAATTAAGGGTGGCCCTTTCACTGAAGAATGATGACATCATCGAAATATTGGCGCTGGTTGACTTTGAAATTACCAAAGGCGCATTGGGCGACCTTTTCAGAAACGAAGACCATCCGGGTTTTGTAGAGGCGGGCGACCAGGTATTGCGTAATTTTTTAAACGGCCTAATCATTTATAAAAGAGGAAAACTACCGGTACCAAAAGCAAATTTGAAAGATGAAGACAGGCAGCCGGAATAAATTGCCTAAGCCTTAATTTCATTCAATGCTTTGATCTTACTGCCTACAGTTCCAAATTCGAATAAACGAAACACACTCATAACCGTTTGTACCCATGCACCGGGATAAAGAAATCTTTTTCCAAACTCAGTAACGGCTTTATCTCGTTCGCTTATGAATGCAATGCGGGCTGCGTCATCTGTTAAAGGAGCATACGTTATTGCCTGCTGCCATGCTGCATCCCTTGCAACCAGCATTGAAAATCCGGCAATGTCGTTTTCCAACTTATCCGTATTTAATTTAGCCAGCAATTTGCTTAACGGCCACATTTTATACAAGCATAATTTTACATCATCCACCAACCCAATCAATATCGCATTGATCTTGTTAAAGTCATTTTGTATATCATTAATGGATGAACCCGGACATACTGTTGCTGCCGCAATGCGAAGATCAAGGCTGATGTGGGCATTCATCCCAGCCAGTAAATGATGCATCACCATTGGTTTCCACAATTTGTTTGTATCAAAGGCCAGTTGCCAGCAGGTGGAGCAGGGTTTTCCCTGCTGGTAAAGTTGATATGCCTGTAAATAACGGTTGGCAAAAATAACATCCAGTTTTTCCATCCTGGCATTATCATCAAAGTAGCCTTCTTTAATTTTTTCCGCAACAGCAATGGTTACCTTCCTGTACAATACAGCAAAATAACCTGCCCGGTCTTCGTTGGCAGTTGCCTTTACAACAATTTCGTTTAACTGATCAATTACTACATTGATGGTAGTTGCCTGCATTTTTATTTATATTGATTTTAAAGTTAAACCTTCGGCGATGAAGAATGAAAAATATAAATATGAAACGGCATTTATAACAACAAATAAATGCTAACTACACCAACAAAAACAATTTCTTTTTCGATATGTTATAATTCTGTGAAAGCAGCGATTATGATTTAATTATTGCCAACTTTATTTGTCAAGAAGTGAAAGATTTATGAAACAATTTTTACCACTCAAAAAAAATCACATGAAAACAAATAATAGTCCTGTCCCTCTTTCGAGCCAGTGTTACGGCATAGCAATGTTGGCCGTTGTGTTATTCAGCATGGCTGTAAATCCTGCCATGGCGCAAGACAGGCGTGGCGGCGGCGACCGAAACGGTGGTGGCCGGCAGGGCGGCACAAGGGAACAGGCTGTCCGCAACCAGGGCGATAGCAGGCGCCAGGATTGGGCGATGAACAGGGGTAACCAGGGCAGGGAGCTTAACCAGAACAGGGTCCCTAATACTATTAACCGAAATGTTAACCCCAACAGGAATAACCCCGCTTCAATCAACCGGAATTTTAATGGCAACAGGAACTATGATGCCGCAAGAAGGCCGGTTAATAATTATCGCCCGGGTTCATTGAACAGGCCCGGCTACCGGCCGGTATATGGTTACAACAGACCAATTTACAGCCCACGCAATCCAAGCTGGCAATATGGATATTTGCCAAGGCGCAACAGTTATTTTTACGGGCTTCCAAGCACTTATTTAAGCATTAATTTCGGCGGCATTGGCTACCGGTACTGGGGAGGTGTTTTCTATCGCCCCTACAACAATTTGTTTACAGTGATTGCTCCGCCTGTTGGCATTTTTATCAATGTATTACCTGTTGGGTACAGAAGGATTTATGTACATGATTATCCTTACTATTATTACAATGGTACTTATTACGATCAGCGTGGCCCTAACTATGTAGTGGTATCACCGCCTGTTGGAGCAGTGGTGGAAAGTTTACCTGCAGGTTACGAAACCGTGGTAATTGATGGGGAAACTTTTTATACATCAGACGGCGTACAATATAAACCGGTAGTGCAGGAAAGTGGAGAGATCTGGTACGAAGTAATCAAAGCAAACTAAAAACATTTGCCATCATGATCAACCCGGAAAGCGTTGTCTTTCCGGGTTTTTATTTTCTGTTATTGCTCAAACTACTGGCAATAAATTATACCAAATATAAATATTAATTAGTCCAATTTAATTCTGCGAATATAT
>CAXTPJ010000528.1:0-3360 GCA_964245855.1 uncultured Ferruginibacter sp.
ATAAGCCCGTCGGAAGAGTAAAGCATACACTAGCAGATTAACTCCGCCAACGGGTAAAATTATTATTTTTTCCTACGGCAATTCTCACTATATCTTTCTCCAGTAGCAGATACTTATGCCTGGAATTTGTTACCGAACCATTTTCACTTCATTATTAAAATTAAACCCGAGGCAGCCATACAAAAAGAACTCACAGGACTTAGACAAACAACAAAATCGGAACGTAATTTTCTTGAAAGCAATGATATCAACAGGTTAGCGGAGATGACCTTTAAAAGACTTTTTACTTCTTATGCAATGGCATTCAATAAAATGTATAAAAGGAGCGGCAACTTATTTTACCGTACTTTTAAACGGGTAGTAATTGCCAATAACGATTATTTTACTCATTCAATCATTTATGTCCATGCCAATGCACAGAGACATAAAATTGCAAGTGATTTCCATCTGCATAAATGGACATCCTACCACAGTATTCTAAGTAACAAACCAACAAAATTGTTGCGGAATGAATTAATCGAATGGTTTGGTAGCCGGCAAGGTTTCATCGATGCCCATACTGTATTGGCAGATTACTGCTATAATTCGCCGGAAGCTGTGGATGATGATGAATAAAAAGAGGCTGTCTTAAAAAATATGAGTCAGCCTCTTTTTATTAAATATACCTCCTATAACGTGGTTTAATTTTACTAACGTGTTGTGCTATTAAAAACTCAAAGCATGTTTGATTTGAGCGAGTTTTCTATCGTTTAAATGATTGATCCAATGCAAAATTGACATGGAAGACAGTTTGGAAGCCAATTTGTTATACCACTTTGCTGAACAACTCCGTTATCAAAAATTATTACATGCAACTTATAACCAATGAACCAGCTTTTATTAACTGCACTCCAGCCTTTTGCCGGTGCGGTATCAAATGATTTTTTAAAAGCCCTGTAACTTTTTTCCCTGGCCAACTTTACAACTGGAACAGGCACACTGTCTACAATCATTGTCTGGCTTTGGTTTTCAAGCATTGATGCTATATGATTCTGAATCTGTCCGATAAAAAGAATAAGCCTTTTTCTTCTTCTGTTAAACCGGCTGCGGTCTATCAGATTTGGAAAACTTGAAGCATACTCCTTTTTTAATTTACTCAATAAAAGGTTTTCAGAATCAATACCTAATGCTTCCATGCAACATGCTAAAGAGATAACCTCAAGATCATTCATTTTGGGTTGTACAGGATAAAACTGGAGATTCTTTTTGTCACAAATTGTTTCTTTAAAAGCTCTTTGCAAATGCCATAAAATTTGTTGAAATTTGTTTTGATGTTGTGCATCTTGTTTGAGATAGTTTAGTCACTTACTTAGACAACTGCACAACATCTTTTGCTTCATCTAAACCAAACTATTTTTTAATAGTACAACACGTTTTATATAGCTTATTTACAGTGGCAGTTTTTATGTATAAGATAACCCTCTTATTTACTGCAATATTTTAAAATCAAATCCATCCATTACAGTAACTCCTGCTGAAGGATTTACCCTGATGCTCCTGATTGCTACATTTGAATGAACGATCGCCCTGCCGGCGTTGATCAATACATCGGTATTGCGGTCGGGCAATTGCCCGCAACTCCAGTTGGCAGCATTTTCCCAGGCACCATTAACAGCACCCAACCAGCGGGCGGTAATTTTCAATAAATAAGTATCACTGGTGCGGCTATCTACCAAACAATGGTATTGATATCCATACCAGGAAGACGGGATACTTCTTAAAACGAGCCTTGCCGAATTGGTTCCACTGTAATTAGTATCGTTAAAGATATCAACAAAACCATTCCCGGTATTCAACTGCCATTGATATGTACTACCGGTTAGACCTGCCTGCAAAACAGTACTGTCTGTAAAAGGACAAAGTGAAGTTGGCAGTGGGTCTCCGATAATATTACGCAGGACGGTGATTTTATTTGTATTGTAATTCGTTAAGATGATCTCTGGCTTTCCATCTCCATTTACATCAGTGGTGTATATACTGTTTGCTGCATTGGTCTTTGAAATTCCAGCCCTTGGCGCAAGTACGATGGAATCGATGGTACTGATATTTTTAAATATTGAAATCGTTGACCCTGTTGTATTGCTGCCCGATATAACATCCGTTTTACCATCACCATCTAAATCTGCAACTGTTAAGCCCCCCGGAAAATCAGGCATAGCATAGTCTACTTTATCGGCAAATAAAATTGAGCCGGGCGAACTGATGTTTTTAAATACAGAAATGGTTTTAGCGTTATTGTTATTCACTACAATATCAATGAGCCCATCGCCATTTAAATCGGCTGCTGCCATCCGTGTTGGTGTTGAACCGGTCGGTTTGGTTGATGTCGCAGCAAAAGCAATTGTACCTGGTGTGCTGGTATTCCTGAACAATGACATCGTATATTCATTGTAATTGGTACAGGCCATATCCTTTTTTCCGTCATTATCAAAATCTTCCAGCAATACCTGCTGCGGAACACTCCCGGCCAAAAATTGAAGCGGCGCTGCAAAAGAAACATTTCCCGGTACGCTGGTATTTTTTAATATCGTAATACGGCCTGAAGGATAAGGATTGGTAATGGCTAAATCAGGCTTGCCGTCATTATCCAGGTCGCCATAACTTAAACTGGTAGGATTTTGCCCTATACCAAAATCAACCGGCAGTTCAAAATCAATACTGTCTGCTGTACTCTTATTTCTAAAAACAGATACCACCCATGCGCCATTACTGCTGGTAGCCATATCCGGCTTTCCATCTCCATCTATATCAACTGCTACCGTACTGGTTACACCTGTTGCATTGCCACCCGGTGCCGCACCATAAGTAGAATAGCTTTTGGCATTCATAAATGCCGGCTTACCGGAAGCGCCGGTAATATTTTTATACACCGATACACCGGAATAATCATAATAAATAGAAGCAGCGATATCAGGTTTTGCATCAGCATCCAAGTCAGCAGTTACTATCCTGGTGCCATAACTGGGTGTGGCGTACATGACTGTATCCCCAAAATTTGCATTTGAAAAAGCAGTAACATTTGAATTAAAAGTAGTTGTAAAAGGCAACTTTGAAAATGCCGTAAGGTGGCTGCCGGTAACGGTAACGCTGATAGGTAAATAACTGGTGCCTGTTGGTGCCAGTACGGTCAGTAATGTATCCGTTGCATTAACAACAGTTGCGTTACCCGAACCAAAATAAACAAGGTTTCCGGAAGGTACACTGCCAAAATTTTTCCCTTTTATTGTAACGGTACTGCCCACCGGCCCGGCAAGCGGTGCAAAAGAATCTATAAAAGGAATAGGTGGCGAAAAAGTAAAGCCGGGAAATTTGCCTGCCCCA
>CAXTPJ010000529.1:0-3346 GCA_964245855.1 uncultured Ferruginibacter sp.
TCAAAGGCCCAAAACCAGAGGATTTGAAAAAGAGGAAAGCGCTGGAAGCTGAATCAATCAAAGCGATGAATGATGCTATTCCTTATGCTGAAGCAGTGGAAACAATCTTCCCAACTATCACTAAACCTAAAAGTGCTGAAAAGATCAATTACAAACAGGCATTGGTAATTTTGAAAAATACGTATGAAGTGAAAAAAGATGCAGCAAAAGTTGCAGCGTATGAAAAGAAAGTAAAAGAAGCAGAGCTGTAAAAAGTTCAACATGATAATTAAAAGCAGCATTCTAAAACAATGCTGCTTTTTTTATAATTTACATCCTCTAAAAAATATACCTTGAAAAATGCAGATGCCGTAAAGTTGATAGAATGTCCACGGGATGCCATGCAGGGATGGAAACATTTTATACCAACAGAAAAAAAGATTGCCTATATTAATTCACTCTTGAAAGTAGGTTTTGATACGATTGACTTTGGCAGCTTTGTTTCGCCAAAAAGCATACCTCAAATGGGAGATACCGCAGCGGTTTTGCAGGGTTTGCAACTTGAGCAAACACAAAGTAAACTGCTTGCCATTGTTGCTAATCTTCGTGGTGCAGAAGAAGCTGTTTCGCATGAAGCTATTACTTATCTTGGGTTTCCATTTTCTATTTCACCAACATTTCAATTGCGCAACACCAACAGTTCGATTGCAGCATCGCTGGAAACGGTTGAAGAAATGCAAAATTTATGTGTGAAGAACCGAAAGAAAATGGTGGTGTATATTTCCATGGGTTTTGGTAATCCTTATGGAGATGAATACAATGAATCGATTGTGCTAAAATGGGTGGAGCAGATGGTGCAATTGGATATTGGTATCATTTCAATTGCCGATACTGTCGGGTTGGCAACGCCGGAGCAGGTTTCTGCGATTATGAAAGCACTGGTGCCAAAATACAGCAATACAGAAATGGGCGTTCACCTGCATAGTTCGGCTGCCAACTGGAAACAAAAAGTAGATGCTGCATTAAACGCCGGCTGCACCAGGTTTGATGGCGCTTTAAAAGGAATTGGCGGTTGCCCGATGGCAGATGATGAACTGGTTGGAAACATGGATACCGAACTGATGATCCCGTACTTTGATCAACTCGGTAAATTGAACAAACTGGATATGGAAGCACTGGAAGTCAGCAGCAGATTAGCAGCGGAAATATTTATTTAAACATCTTTTAAGCGGCACAGGCCATTACTTGTTGCAATGGAATTCAGACTGGAATTTACTCCCAAACCTTTTGTACAAAAGATACAGCACCAGCAACCTTTATTGCTGATAGGTTCCTGCTTTACAGAAAACATTGGCACCAAACTAAATAACCTGAAATTTAGTGTGCTGGAAAATCCGCATGGTATTCTGTTTAATCCTGCCAGTATTGTGCATGCCGTAGAATCTTATATCGACAGCAAACAATATACTGAAGCAGATTTGTTTTACCAGAATGAAAGCTGGAACAGTTGGGATCATCACAGCCGGTTTTCTCACCCTGGTAAAGACCAATGCCTTCAACTCATTAATGCATCTCAACAAAAAGCCCACGAATTTTTAAAGCAGGCGGAATGGGTGTTGATCACTGTTGGTTCGGCCTTTGTGTATCAACTGGCCAATGAAAAAAGGGTGGCCAACTGCCATAAAGTACCAACTGATAAGTTTACCAAAACACTGTTGAAGCCCGATTTTATAGCGGCCTCCTTTGCTGGTATGCTGCAAAAGTTATTTGCTTTTAATCCTGCTGTAAAAGTGATCTTTACCATTAGCCCGGTAAGGCATTTACGGGATGGGTTTGTAGAGAACAACCGCAGCAAAGCTGCGTTGATACAGGCCATTCACCAGTTGATGGACGACGATGAACGCCTCTTTTATTTTCCTGCTTATGAATTGGTGATCGATGATTTGAGGGATTACCGTTTTTATGCGGAGGATATGGTACACCCCAATTACAGCGCTACCAATTATGTTTGGCAAAAGTTTACGGATACCTGCATAGATGAAAAATCGAAGGGGTTGATGAAGGAGATCAATGTGATCAATGCGGCTAAAAATCATAAACCTTTTAATCCCACCTCGCAGCAGCACAAAAAATTCCTGGAGGCTAATCTTAAAAAAGCGCTTGTATTAAAAAAGCAATATCCATATCTCCAGTTGGATGAAGAGATCAAATTTTTTAGCGTTGTGTAGTAATATTATTACATCATTTAACCAAATACTAAATGGATATTAAAAAAAGTTGAGTAAGATTTGCATCCTTCATTTATAATTGTATTTTGTGCCACTAATAAAACAACCAACAAAATCCACTACCTGCTGACCCTTTTCTCCGTACCAGTTATTTTTTCTGTGCCCTGATTGCTTTGCCGATTCTTTAAAAATTTGCAGATCGCTTTTTAAATGATTGGGTGTTAATGTATGATCGTTAATACTGATCAGTTTATTATTTGCAATGATTAAAATGAAACTGCTTTTTTATCCAATCTTTCATGATCGTTGCTGTTGAATTTCATGCGTGCTTTATATGCAATGTTAAGTGTGCTATAAAATGTTGCATGAAATACTGAAGATGAACGGAGCGTCGCCAATGCTGCTGCAATGAAATACTACTGCTGGTAAACAAAACGTCTTTATACTTTAATCGCTATAGTTATCAAAACAATTAATCTAAAAACAACATCATGAAACATTTGAAGAAACTTTTACTCAACAGCAAATTGTGGATGCTTGCATTGGTGCTTTGCGCCGGGATGGCCACCACTTTTGCTCAAGACAGCAAAGGCACTGAATTCTGGATCTGTTTTCCGGGCAACCAATCCAGTCCAAATCCTGAACTATACATTACCGGTGTACAGGCATCCACTGTAACAGTATCTATACCTGGCATTGGATTTAACCAGGTGGTAAATGTAGCAGCAGGTGGATTGCAGGTTGTTTCCATTCCGGGAACAGCGCAGGTGCAGTCGCAGTTTATTGCCGATAACAAAGGCATTCATATTACAGCTACCACCGAAGTAACTGTGTATGGCATGAATGCTTTGCAGGCTACAACAGATGCCTACCTTGCCTTTCCGTTAGATGCTATCGGAACACAATATTATGTGCTGGGTTACAACAGGGATTTTTCCTTTGCCATTCCAACGCAGGCTACCATTCTGGCAACGCAGAATAATACTACGGTAACCATTACTTCTACTTTAACAAGTGGCGGCATAACTGCAGGAGTGCCTACCAATATTACATTGCAGCAAGGTGAAGTGTACCAGTTAAGGTCGTTGAATGACGGAGCAGATTATTCCGGTACCAAGGTAACGGCTGATAAACCGATC
>CAXTPJ010000530.1:0-3344 GCA_964245855.1 uncultured Ferruginibacter sp.
TCAATGGTATTGGTTCCTACAGTAAACTCCTTGGTGTAAGAAAAAGCCGCCGTACAGGCGTTAGAAAAAAGTTGGAGATGGTATGATCTATTTGCCGCAACGGGTACCTGCACTATCCCGGTTTCGTCAGTATAACCGCTGATATGCTCCAATGAATTGGGTGTAACCGGCGTAAGTGAGAAATAAACGTAATTCAACGGATGTAAAGCACTGTCCGTAATTGTAAAGCTTACGGGAACAGTTGCATTTGGTATATCGCAATTCCAGTAAGAAAAATGCTTTACATCGCCAACATAAGTGTTACCGGTTTTAATAGCAACACCTTCTTCTATCCATAAACCTTTTGCTTCATCAAAGTACCATAATGGGATAGTTGCTGGTGCAGTAGCAACTATCCCATTAGGTAATGGAAAAGTTAGCGTAGCTTTTTTGCCATTTGCTATCTGTAACAACTGGCCTGCATTGCCAGTAAGCTCTGCTGCTGCCATTCCAAAAGTGGTTAATGACTTTATTACTCCATTTTGATTAAGGCCTCTTAGGTCGCCGGCATTATCTGGTCGAGATCTTCAGCAATAGGATTGAGCCAGGAAGAAGAAATATGTATTGTTCCGCTGTAAGCTGCTTTTGTAACAGCATCAACCACAGCATTTGATGGAAGAGTAACGGTGAGTCCATTTAATAATGCAATACTACCTCCGCAAGATGCATCAACATCTCCTGCTATTACCTGTGAAATTAATTTTATCCTGCAAAAATTATTCTTGCCGGCTTTGGCTATAAAGGTTTTAATACCTTTGAAATAACCAGTCATTTTTACACTGACTGGCGCCGCATTTTCAGTTACTGTAGCATTTTTAATTTCAAAATAACCATATCGGTCTGTAGTAGAAAATAATTCTCCATATTGTACACTGGCACCAGTCACAGGTGCATTGTTCTCATTAATTACAAAGCCATTTACTGATGCGGTTACTTTTTTACTAAAATCGGCTGGTTGGTCAGTAATGCCAACATTGTCAACTTTTTTACAGGAAAAAAATAAACAATGAAGGAAAAAGGCACATGCCAATAACTGAAATCTTTTGGTAATAACAGGATTCACAAAATATCTTTTTGGTAAGGTTTATAGTAAGATATAGTAAGCTACCTGTTTGTTTGATTAGTTGCAAGAATTTTATAAACTGCTGCTCTTCTTCAACTGGCCATCACCGGTTACAATGCCCATGCTGGTGATGATCTCTTCGCCAAACTCACTTGTTTTTAACAGCGTGGCGCCGGTCATTAAATTATAAAAATCGATGGTCACACGCTTACGCATAATGGCCGCCTGGAGCGCATCGGTGATGAGGTCAGCAGCTTCTTTCCAGCCAATGTATTCTAATAACATACAGCCGCTTAATATTACGGAAGAAGGGTTCATACTATCAGTGCCGGCAAATTTTGGAGCAGTGCCATGCGTGGCTTCAAATACGGCATAACCCGTTTTATAATTGATGTTGGCGCCGGGAGCAATACCGATGCCGCCTACTTCTGCAGCCAAAGCATCAGAAATATAATCACCGTTTAAATTCAATGTTGCTACAACTGAAAAGTCTTTTGGTGCAATCAATATCTGTTGTAAAAAGTTATCTGCAATGATGTCTTTTACCAGCAGTTTGCCTTCGCTCAATGCCTGGCGCTGTACTTCATTGGCGTGTGCTTCACCATGTGATTTTTTCAGTTCATCCCATTCATCCCAGGTAAACGTTTTATTGCCGTATTCTTTACGGGCCAACTCGTATCCCCAGTTTTTAAATCCACCTTCGGTGAATTTCATGATATTGCCTTTGTGAACCAGCGTTACCGATGGCAGGTGATTTTCCAGTGCATATTCAATGGCAGATTTTACCAGGCGCTTACTTCCTTCCTGTGAAACCGGTTTTACACCATAGCTGCTGTCGCCGGGAAAACGGACATTCTTTACACCCATTTCTTCGATCAGAAATTTTTCAAACTTTTGTGCTTCGGGAGTGCCGGCTTTCCATTCAATACCGGCGTAAATATCTTCGGTATTTTCACGGAAGATCACCATATCTACATGTTCCGGGTGAACTACCGGGGAAGGTACACCTTTGAACCATTTAACCGGGCGGACACAGGCGTACAGATCAAGATCCTGGCGCATGGCCACATTCAATGAACGCATGCCGCCGCCAATAGGCGTAGTTAATGGGCCTTTGATAGATACAATATATTCTTTTGCAACCTGCAGGGTTTCTGCCGGCAGCCATTCGCCGGTTTTGTTAAAAGCTTTTTCGCCGGCCAATATCTCTTTCCACTCAATTTTACGGGAACCGTTGTATGCTTTTTCCACGGCGGTGTTGAATACTTTTTCAGCTACTGCCCAAATTTCCGGCCCGATGCCATCGCCTTCAATAAATGGAATGGTGGGATTGTTAGGAACATTCAGTTTGCCATCGCTGCCCATACTGATCTTTTCTGCCATTGTTGTAGATTATTTAGATGATGAATTCGATTCCTGCAAAAATAAGCGAACTGGCTTGTGTAAAATAAAAATGCTTCCTTTTTGAGGAAGCATTTTTTATTATATAGTTTCAATAAATTATTGGTTACGCCTAACCCTGAAGGTGCAGGTAACAACATACGGTGTATTGGCAGGAGCCCCACCCGTAAGTGTCGTAGTAAAATTTCCTTTGATAAACTGGCCTACGGCACCGTACTCTGTAATGCTTACAGTGGATGGTGAAATATTGCCGGTTGAATCGTTGATCTGCCTTGAGCTGAAACTGGTAAGGGTTTGTGTACTGCCGGCAGCGATTCCTGTTGCATCGAACCCGATATAGGCAGAATTGGTGTTTACTGTGCCATTACCAACGCTGCTATATCCACTCACAAAGATGGTTTGCTGGCTCATGTCCTGTACAATATTATCCAGCGGTGCTGATAATGAATAATCAGTTCCATTGATATTATAGTTAATGTATTCAGTAATTGCATTGCCGCAACCGGTCAATGTACCTACCGCATTGGCGCCCGGTACCAAAGTAAAAGTAGTAAGGTCGCCGGCCTGTTGCGTGGTAAGGTCTTCTGCTATAAAAGATACATCGGTTGAACTGTTACAAAGCGTGGTATTAAAGCTGAATGTACCGGTGCTGCTGATTGCATAGCGGTAGGTAATATTATCTTTCTTCATGATAACGTAACCGTTGGTAATAGGAGTACCGCTGCAGCTAACATCGCCACTTACGTTTGCTACGTTACCGGCCGGTAATACAATTTGCCCGAGGTTGGCTGCCACTGTGGTTGTGGGAAAGTGTTGCGTGTACGGAGCAGGTCCGCAACTG
>CAXTPJ010000531.1:0-3341 GCA_964245855.1 uncultured Ferruginibacter sp.
AAAGAACAGTGATAAAGTAAGCAAAAAAGATCTGTATGAGTTGAGTTATTGTTATTATGAAGCTAATCAACTGACAAAAGCAATTGATGGACTAAAGCAATTGAGCAATGAAAAGGATTCACTGGGGCAAAATTCTATGTACCTGTTAGCAGACTGTTATTTAAAGACGAACCAGAAAGCTAATGCCAGGGCGGCTTTCCAGTTCTGCGCCAGCAATAACAGCAATAAACAACAGCAGGAAATTTCGCAATTCAATTATGCAAAATTATCTTATGAACTGGGCTACCAGGATGCAGCATTGAATGAAATGAAGAAGTTTATCACAACCTATCCTAACTCTCTTTACAAAACAGAAGCAACCGAAATACTGGTAGCATTGCTGGCCAATACCAACAACTTCAGCGATGCATTGGCATTGTATGAATCGTTTAAAACGCAAACGCCTGCGATGCAAAAAGTCTATCCCCGCATTTTGTATGGCAGGGCAGTAGAATACATGAACGATCAGCAGATAGCCAGGGCTGATGAATTGTTCACTAAAGTGTTGCAATTACCTGCTTCAAGTGTAACGCCGTATGCAAATTTCTGGAAAGGGGAGATCGCTTACCGTTCTGCAAAATATGATGATGCTATTCGCTACCTCACTTTATTTATTCAGAGTGGCGTGCCGGCGCAGGGCGAAGCCAGTCCTGTTACAGCAAAGTACGATCTGGGTTATTGCTGGTTGAAAAAGGAGAACTACAAACAGGCGCTTACTTATTTTGAACCGATCGGGAAATACAATACCACCGCACCTACCACTGACCAGGATGCCTATGTCCGCAGCGCCGATTGTTATTTTATGGCGAAGGATTTTGCCAAAGCCAATGCGATGTATGAAAATGTGATCAGCAATGCCTTGCCGCAAAGTGATTATGCTATTTTTCAAAAAGCGATGATTGCCGGTGTTAAAAGTTCTGCTGCAAAGATCAATACTCTTAACAGTTTGAGCCGCCAATACCCGCAGAGCAGCCTGGTACCGGATGCCAACCTGGAAATAGCCAATACTTATATGGCGGATGAAAAGTTTGCCGATGCCTTACCATACCTCAAAAATATTATAACCGGCAGCAACAGCGGCGGTTTAAAACCAATGGCTTATTTACGGTCGGGGTTAAGTTATTATAACCTCAATAAAAATGGAGAGGCGCTAAGCAACTATGAAGAATTGATTGCCCAGTATCCACAGTCGCCTGAAGCGGATGAAGCATTGGATAATATCAAGAATATTTATGTTGAAGATGGCAGGCCAAATGAATATGTAGCGCTGATGAAAAAAAATGGTAAGAATATTTCTGTTACCGAGGCGGATTCATTAACCTATACGGCCGCCGAATTAAAATATAATAACAGCGATTGTGCTGCGGCCATCAATGGCTTCAATAATTATTTAACCCAATATCCTGAAGGCGCTTTTGCATTGGAAGCAAATTATTTCCGCAGCGAATGTTATTATAAAAACAAAGACTGGGCAAATGCTTTAACGGGTTATGGATATGTGAATGGCAAAGGATTGAATAAGTATTTTGAACGAGCAACATTGACTGCAGCAAGGTTATATTACCTGGAGTTGAAAGATTATGCCAACGCTAAAAAATATTTTGCTTCGCTGCTAACCGGCGCTGTAAGCCAGGAAAATCAACTGGAAGCACTACGGGGATTGGTGCGTTGCTATTACCAGTTGAAAGATTATGAACAATCAAATGAAGCCGCCAAACAATTGCTGGCCAAGAAAGGTATCAGTACCGATGATAAGTCAGTAGCCTTTTTGGTGCTGGGAAAATCGCAGCAGGTAAACAATGACTGCACCGCTGCTATTGCATCTTTTAAATCCTGTGCAGCCATCAATAAATCAGCCTGGGGAGCTGAGGCAAGGTACGAGATTGCTGCCTGCCAGTTTACAGCCAGCAATTTTACTGCGGCTGAAAAAGCAGCACAGGCTGTGATACGGGAAACCGGCAGTTACGATTACTGGGTTACCAAATCATACATTTTACTGGGTGATGTATTTATGCAGGAAAAGGATTACTTCAATGCAAAAGCAACATACGAAAGTGTGGCACAAAACTCCGGCATTGCAGAATTGAAAGCACTGGCGCAACAAAAGCTGGATAAAGCAAAAGAAGAAGAAACTTCCACTTCAAAAATTGGCGGCTAACATCAACTACTAACACACATGACTACACGATATAAAATAACCTTCTTTATTTTGATCAGCATCGCCTGTTTTATTTCAGGTGCAGCAATGGCTCAAAAAGGGACTGATACAACAAAGAAGCAAACCATTGATATTACCTCAAGCTACAAGCCGGTATTACGCAATGCGGTCAAGATCAATTTTTCTGCATCCAATTTAATTCCTGATACCAGTAAAACATTGGCGGCCTACAACATTCCGGCGCAGAATTTATTTTATACTTACCAACCGGTTTCATTGCGGCCATTGGCTTTAAGCCAGGATAGTATGCTGGATCTTGGGGTAAGAAATTTTCTGAAAGGGGGGATAGGCAATTATTCAACACCTTATATCAAAGCAGGTTTCAGTTTTGGTGATGGTAAAAAATCTTTGGTAAATGTGTACACGGATTTTGTAAGATCAAAAGGCAGTATTAAAAACCAGGACTATGCTGCGCTGAACATTAAAGCAGCGGGCAGTTATTTTATGGAAAGAAATGAATTGTACGGCAGCATAGCTTTTCACCAGCAGGATAATTATTTGTATGGCTACGATCATGTTCAATACAGTTTTGATAAAAAGGATGTACTGCAAAGATTTCAAAACATCAGCATGAAAGCTGGATTTCGTAATAAAGATGTGAATGAGACCGGCATCAATTATGATCCTACCATCGACATAAATTTATTCAGCAGCCCGGATAAAGCAGGAGAAAATTCATTGACTGTCAATGTTCCGCTTGACAAAACTTTTGGCGATGTATTCAATATTAAAGTGGCTGCCAAAGCGGACCTTACCAATTATACTACGAAAAACTATATTCCCAACAATTTCAAATTCGATAATAATATTTACAGCATTGCGCCGGAATTGAGTTATGCCAAGCCCAACTTTAATGTGCATGCCGGCCTTACTCCTGCCTGGAACAATGGCAAGATGACGGTGTTTTCTAATATCTATGGCGAAGTAAAAATTAAGGATAAAATATTTTTAGTACAGGCAGGTTTAGTGGGCAGGTTCGTTAAAAATTCATATCAAAATTTAACTGCTCTTAACCCGTACCTGCAGCCTGTTTTATCACAAACCAATACAAAAGAAACAGAATTGTATGGAGGCATTAAGGCAA
>CAXTPJ010000532.1:0-3339 GCA_964245855.1 uncultured Ferruginibacter sp.
CGCTACCCAGTCAAGATTTTTTTCTAAAATAAAATCAAGGTCGGCTATGTCTTTTTCCGTTAACGACGGCATTGTTAAAGCAGAATCCGGCAGGTTAACGCCTTTCTTCGGCAGCAGCGTTCCACCAAGTGTTACGCTGATCCTTACTTCTGTTTCGTTGAGGATTTCTTTCACTTTTACTTCCATCTTGCCATCATCCAAAAAGATGCGTTCATTTACTTTTACATCTTTGGCAAGGTTAGGATAAGAAACATATATTTTTTCAGGAGTTCCTACCATCTTCACGGTAGTGAAAATAAATTCCTGTCCTTCTTTTAATTCGATGCGCCCATTTTCTAATTCACCTACCCTTAATTTAGGGCCTTGTAAATCGCCCAGAATGGCAATATTATAAGGTTCAGTTTTGTTGATCTCCCTGATGTAATCGATGATGATGGCTTTATCTTCATAAGCGCCATGAGAGAAGTTAAGACGGAAACAGTTAACGCCGGCTTTTACCAACTCTAACAATTTTTCATAAGTAGAACAGGCCGGGCCAACCGTAGCAACGATCTTGGTTCTTTTAATAGTATGTTTAATGCCAGCCTCTTTATCCATTTGGCTGTGCAGGTACTTACCGATGTTTTTGCTCATAGAAAATTTTACTGTTTGGTGTTTGATGTTTACTGTTAGGTGTAAGCTGGTGCAGGATTTATGCTATCGTTTTAAACCCTGTCTTTAAATTTAATTCCTTTGTGATCAGTTTTGTTTAAGTACTCCATAAATGAAAAAAATCTTTGCGCATAAAATATCAACCTGGCTATATGATTTTTTCAAAATATCTTCCGTAATACTGTTGTAATCAAATATTCTGTATAGCTGAGATTTTACTTCATCTCCTGACCCCTTTGCAATGGAAAGGAATTGAACAAACTCTAACCTGCTGCCCCTGCCGAATCCTTCAGCATATTATCCATTACTGATCCGCTGCTTCCTTTAATTTGCTCTTTGGGTTTGTATTCACGGGACATATTGTCCTGCAATGTAACCTGGTAAATATCTTTTGCAAGTTCCCTAGCCATTTGCCAAATTTCCAAGTCTTCAAATCGCTTAATGGTTGCCAAAACAGAAAATGATTAAGTATTAAGGGTTCTTAAAAACGGTAAACTGAAAACCGCAAACCGTTTAACTTGCCAATATCTTTACAATCTTCACCCACTCTTCGCTGATGCGCTGTTTTTTCTTTACTGCTTCGTTTAATGGAGTGTAGAACATACGGTTATTAACGATGCCTACAAACACATTGAATTTTCCATCCTTTAAACATTCAACTGCAGAATAACCCATGCGGCTTGCGATCAACCGATCGAAACAACTTGGTGAACCGCCCCTTTGAATATGGCCGAGAATACAAACCCGTACATCCTGTTGTGGCAGCCTTTCTTTTATCACCTTGGCTACTTCATTACCACCGCCAAATTCATCACCTTCTGCTACAACGATCAGGTTAACCAGTTTATGCCTTCTTTCTTTTTCTGCTAACTGGTCAACAATTTCTTCAATATCAGTCTTTCGTTCCGGGATTAAAATATTTTCTGCGCCGGTGGCGATGCCGCTGTGCAAGGCAATGTAACCGGCATCCCTGCCCATTACTTCAATCACAAATAAACGGTCATGTGCATCGGCCGTATCCCTGATCTTATCTATTGCTTCTACGGCGGTGTTTACAGCCGTATCAAAACCAATGGTAAAATCGGTACCGGCAATATCTTTATCAATGGTGCCGGGTAAACCGATGCAGGGAATATCATATTCGTTACTGAAAATTTGTGCTCCACGGAAACTGCCATCACCTCCCACAATTACCAATCCGTTGATGCCATGTTTTTGTAAATTATTGTAAGCTTTTTTTCTTCCTTCGGGTGTAAAAAATTCTTTGCAGCGGGATGTCTTTAAAATAGTACCGCCCCGCTGAATAATATTGGCTACACTGCGGCTTTCCATTTTAAAAATATCATCTTCCACCATGCCGGTGTATCCACGCATGATACCAAAAACCTCCATTCCATGATAAATGCCCGTACGTACCACAGCCCTTACTGCTGCATTCATACCGGGAGAATCCCCGCCAGAAGTAAGTACTCCAATCTTAGTTACCTTTTTTTTCATATCTAAAGAAAAGTAGTGAACATTTAATATCGTTCAACTTTATGTTTAAATCAATAATAATATTTCAAATTCGCAATACCGTCAAAAATACACATTTAATATTAATAGTTAAATTTTGAAGTCTTGGTATAACTCCTTAGGATAGTTTTTCTTTTTCATTCAGCGCCTGCAGCATGATATTAAACACTTTATCTTTTAATTCAGGAGCAGTAATGTTTTCAGAAGAAACGGGTGGTAAAAAATCCATGGTTAGCCTGGTTGGCAATAAATAAAATGGCTTGTGGATGGGCATTGCTCTTTTTGTGCCGGTCAATACGCATGGCAACACCGGATTTTTTGTAACGGTGGCCAATTTGAAAGCGCCATCAAAAAATGGTTTCATCTGATCTGCTGTGCGGTTGCGGGTGCCTTCGGGATACAGGCACATGTGCATGCCTTTTTTTAAAGCGGTTTTCATGGCTTCAAAACTTTTTACCCGGCTGGTGGCGCTGCTGCGGTCAACCAACACAGAGCCACGTTTATAGAACAAGCCAAAAACAGGTACTTTGGCGAAAGAAGCTTTGGCGATGGTTTTGTTGCCACCAGGAATAAAAGGGGCTGATAAAGGCACATCGATTAAAGCATTGTGGTTATAGACTACAATAAAGGTTTCTCCGCTTTTAAAATATTCCCTGCCCCTGATGCGTACCGGGCAACCCACTAAGAACAGCCAGAAGCTCATCCAGCAGCGGGATACCCAAATGAAATAATCCTGTCCTTTTTTTTCGGGAAATAAATAAGAAAGCATGGAAGGGATGAAAATGATGAGAAAAGTAACGATAAAGGTTACCAGCCCCCAGGCGGCCCATATTCGGGCAAAAATATCCAGCAACAGGTTGCCGGCAGGTTTATTCGGTTGGCTCATGTTTAAGGGATTGTTATTATCCAGTCAATTGGTTGTTTGCCTTCTTTAATCAAATAATCATTGGTTTTTGAAAAATGGCGGCAGCCAAAAAAACCTTTGTCTGCACTAAAGGGCGATGGATGCGCTGCTTTTAAAATATGGTGTTTGGTTTCATCGATCAGCACCTGTTTATCTTGCGCAAATTTGCCCCACAATAAAAAGACTACGCCCGAGCGTATATCCGATATTTTTTTTATGACGGTATCGGTAAAACTCATCCAGCCAATTTTTTGGTGACTGGCCGGTTC
>CAXTPJ010000533.1:0-3334 GCA_964245855.1 uncultured Ferruginibacter sp.
CCTTACCTGCAATGTGACAGGGCGCACAGGTTGCTGCTATAACAGGCCGCAGGTTTTTTTGATAAGTAATTGCGGGCGGAGTTACTGCAGCAACATTTTTAGAAGAAGAACAAAATTGGAAAAGGCCAATCGATATCAATAATGCGCTGATGATAAAAGTCTTTCTCATGTGCTATTTTTTTTGAATGAACTGTAAAGTAAACGATTCTTTCTGTTCAGAAAGTATCAGACACTTTATTAACCAATTGTTTTGAGATTTGCTTTCAATAAAATTGGAAGTTGTTAATGAATTTTAAAAATTAAAAGCATTGCGTAATTGCTGCAGCACATCTTTAGATATTCCACCCGAAGCCTTTACAATCTTATTCCCAGACTGATCTTTGATTGCATATACCAAGCCTGTGTTTAATTGATTTCGGTTTGCGATATCCTGGCAATCGGCCATGAAGCCACTTTTTACCAAGCCCATTACTTTAACAGGTTGCCCATTTTCAATCTTGATAATAAATAGTGGGCTTTCAAAAATTCTGCAGAACAGAATTTTAATGGATAAAAATATGTTGTTCATGAGATAAGGTTGCTTTGCAGGATTAAGATGATAGAAGTTTTTTCGATGCCTGAATTCGGTTCACTTATTTGAAACAATATCGATCAAAATAAGCTGATGTTTTCTTGATGAACAATGGTATACAGCACAAGAGTGCGACGCCAATGCAGTTGCAAAAAGGTTTTCAGCCGGGTTCAACATATTATCCATTAACCCATTATCCATTATCCATTATTTCTTCCTTCTTCCTTCAAGGATGCGGTAGAATGAACGGGTCCTTATTTCATCTAACGTTAAGCCGGTGGCGGTGGCTTCTTCTTCGGTGATGGCGCCACAGTTGATGGCTTTTAAAAAGAAATTGAGCAGGCCCTGGCCGGTGGCGGCATCATCAAAAATATCACCGGTGAGGGTGGAGATGGCGGCACGCTCTACAAAAGTTTTAAGGCGGTGCGTTGCATCGGTGTAACTGCTTAAAAAGAAATTGTATGTGGCTGCATAGCGCATGGGAAGTTGTGCAGGGTTTAAATCCCAACCCTGGTACAAACCATTGATCAACGAATGTGTAGTGTGATGAAAGCCAATGCGCCAGGCGTTGTGAACGCTCTCCTGGTTTTCTTTGAGCTGCAGGTAACTGAGCTTGTCGCCACGGTGCGGCGCCACCGGCATTACATTGGTTGCGCCATCGCTTAAAAAGATGCCGGTATGTGCCAGTGCCACTTTGGTCATGTGGTGTGCAAAGTCGCAAACACTGTGCGCCATGGTTTGATATTTTGCAGTAATGCCACAGGATGCAGTGTAATCGTAGGTGCCGAAATGTGCAGCGATCATGCGGCCTTCGCTGCTGCGGATAATACGCATGAGTGGGTTGCGGCCTTCATCGTCCATAACGGTCTGCGTGGCTTCCACCATGGTTTCCATCTTGAGCGTACTGGTTGCGAGGTTGAATTTTTTTTCTATGATTTCAAACAGACGAACTAATGTGATCACTTGTTCAGGGATGGTTACTTTCGGTAACATCACCACGAAATTTTCAGGTAGTTGCCCGTTGGTTGCGGTGAGTAATGTAGTGAGAAAAATATCCAGTGTGCGTACGCCCCGGGCTTTTAAATCTTCGGTAAATGGTTTGATGCGGATGCCGATGAAAGGAGAGATGGTATTGTTTTTCATTCCTTCGGCCAGCTCATTTGCAGCGATGACTGCAGTGGCATCTTCCTCCTCATTAGGACGGTTACCAAAGCCATCTTCAAAGTCGATGCGGAAATCTTCTACTGCTTCATGGTGCAGTTTTTTAAGCATTTTGTTATACACAGAGTAGGAGAGCCAGGCCGCTTCTGTCTTGCGTTCTGCTTCCGTCATGGCATCTAATTTTTTGATAAGCGCCTCAATATCTTTTTCTAAATGTGGCAGGTGTTCATGGCCATCGAGTTGTAATACTTTGGCCAGCACCACAAAATTGGGCGCATAGGTTTGCAGGCTTTTTACGGCAATGTCGCCCATTTTAACCGTGGTATCGCTTTTAAATAAATTGGCACCTCCATAAACGGTATGCACCGCCTGTCGATCGGGTTTATCGCCGGGATATGTTTTTTGAAATTTTAAGTTGGCGGCTTGCAGTTCGTTTAAGAGGTTGTCTTTTTCAGACTCGTTGATGGAAAGGTTCATGGTAATTGAGTTGTACCCCATGGCCCCTATTCCCTAAAGGGGAATAAGGCAGGGGTAAAATAAATATTGTTTTTTTTAAATAATTTCGTTTTTTAAAATGTGTGTGTGCGTTTTTTATGATCGCTTTGTATAACTCCCCTTCAGGGGATGGGGGCTACGACCCCCTGTAAGTGCTGTATCCAAAAGGATTTAATAATAATGGTACATGGTAATGCTCTTTTGTCCTGATCTCGAAAATGATTTCTACGCAGGGATAAAAAGATTCTACACCGAGTACTTTAAAATATTCTTTGGTGCCAAAATGCAGTTTGTAAACACCATATGCCAGCAGCGCATCTTCTTTCATCAGGTTGGCAATGCGGCCATCATGGTTGGTGATGCCGGCGGCAATATCAACCCATTCACTGCCTACTTTTTCATACAAAGTAATAGTAACGCCGGCGGCCGGTTTGCCACGGGTGGTATCTAATATGTGTGTGGTGATCTGGCTCATGATAATAATTTTTGCAACCGTAATTGCGTGATCTTATTTTGTTCGTCCATGGCAATTTTTATTTCTTCTTCTTTAGTGTTGGGCAAACGCTGTTGTAGCAATTGCAGCATTTCATCTGCTGATTTGCCCGTGGCACATACGATAAAGATAAAGCCAAATTTATTTTCATAGTCGCTATTGCCTTTTGCAAGCGCTGCAATGGTTTCCTGCGAGGCAGCAGTGACGGCACTTTGCTCACCGCTGGCCCATTGTGCAGTGGCAGCAAATTTTTTGGTGAGCGATGCCACATCTCCAATTTTAGGATGGTGCGTAAAGGCCTGCAGCCAGTCTGCTTCGGTGCAGTCGTACCACTGGTCTTCAGCATCGTTCAATATTTCTACCATATCATCTGCAGGAAAAAAAGGCAGCATTTTTTCTACCCAGTTGGTGCTGCCGCAGCAGTTGAACAATGCCTGTTTGAGCTGTTCGGGTGGAAGGATGTTTAGTTCATGCAATGTCATAGTAGTAAATTTTTATTTCATGCAAAGACGAAAAAAATAAAAACCGCAAAGAAAAACAAGATTATTTTATACAATTTTTGCTGTTGTAAAAAAGCTCTTTCAAAGTCATACAATACAAATCAAAAATCACAA
>CAXTPJ010000534.1:0-351 GCA_964245855.1 uncultured Ferruginibacter sp.
CTAACTGGAATAATGGTAACAGGCCGAACGGTTCAACTGAACCACCGTTGAACCCACCTGTTCAACCAGGCCTGAACAATAATAATACAAATCAGAACAGTACTGGATCAGGAACTGCTAGCCCAACCACCGTACCAGTTGCTCCCAGGAATTAATTTTCAAGGTTGTTACTTATTAAAATAAAAACCCGGCTGTGGCCGGGTTTTTATTTTAATAAGTTTATGCATCATATCTCTACTCTACAGGTCCGTAGTTTCAAAAGTATTGCCCTGTTTCATATCGCCGGTTTCATAACCTTTTTTGAACCAATACATACGTTGCGCAGAAGTACCATGGGTAAATGCGTCTGGT
>CAXTPJ010000534.1:361-3329 GCA_964245855.1 uncultured Ferruginibacter sp.
ACCACCGTGCCGTTGGCCTGCCGCTGCAAGCGGTCGTCTCCAATTGCGTTCGCTGCATTCAGGGCCTCATCAATGTCTCCTGCATCCAATACATTTTTCATTTTTTGATCATAGTGTACCCATACTCCGGCATAAAAATCTGCCTGTAATTCGAGCATTACAGAATAGCGGTTAGCCTCTGTTTCATTTTGCTGTTGCCGGAGCCGGCCAATCTTTTCTGCAGTGCCATTTAGTTTTTGAATGTGATGCCCTACTTCATGCGCAACAACGTAGGCCATGGCAAAATCACCGGGAGCATTTAGTTTTTGCTGCAGTTCTTCATAAAAAGAAAGATCAATGTACAGCTTGCTGTCGCCCGGGCAGTAGAATGGGCCGGAAGCAGCACTGGCGTTGCCACAGGCCGAAGACACCCTATTCCTGAATAATACCAAAGTGGGTTCTGTGTACCGCTGGCTGTTATCGGCAAAAATTTTATTCCATACGTCTTCGGTATCAGCCAATACCACTTTTACAAATGCTGCCCGTTCGTCATCGGCTTTTTGCTGTTCGGCGGTAAGGGTGCTTTGCTGCGTTGAGGGTATTTGCGAAAGGTCAACATTCCCTCCATTCATAAAACTATATACCAGGTAAACAATTATTCCCAATATACCACCGCCGGCAGCCATGCCACCACCTGACATACCCCGCCTGTCTTCTACATTATTGCTTTCTCTTCTTCCAAACCATTGCATAAATTTTTATTTAAGTATGATGAAAATATTTAAAGATGATCGCATTATCCATGCTGACCTTTCTTAATTATCTATGTATTGCTGTGTAACAGATAAGAATTATTGTCGCTAAATTTTTCAGTATCAAATAAATAATCAAGCCAGTTTTTTTGTCAGAACAATTTGCCGGGTTGATGTCATCACCTGTACTGCTTAATCATGAAAATTATAAGAATCGCACAAACATATTCCTGTTGGCTCGTTATCCAAAATTTTAAAGGCATAGTTTTTAGGCTTTGCACATGCCTTCTCCAACTTCATCTAACAAATTTATTATGCCTGTTCAAAATAATCATGTATTGATCACCGGTGCTACAAGCGGTATTGGATATGAATTAGCAAAGATCTTTGCCAGCAATGGCCACAACCTCATTCTTGTAGCAAGAACTTCTGCTGATTTAGAAGGCACCGGTGTAGAATTAAGAGATCGGTATAAGGTTAATGTGGTAAGTATTTCTACAGACCTGTTTAATCCAGCGAATGCATTCGGGTTGTACGAACATATTAAATCACAAGGATTTCGGGTAAGTATTTTAGTGAATGCTGCAGGGCAGGGCCTATATGGAGAATTTTCCACCACAGATATCCAGCGTGAATTAAACATAATCCATCTTAATATTTCCAGCCTGGTAATCTTAACAAAAAAAGTATTGCAGGATATGCTGATTGAAAAAGAGGGGAAAATTTTAAATGTAGCTTCTGTTGCCAGCAAAGCGCCGGGCCCATTGCAGTCTGTATATCATGCCACCAAAGCCTTTGTACATTCTTTTACCGAAGCGGTGCGTAACGAAGTAAAAGGTACCGGCATTACCATTACCTCTTTGTTACCCGGTGTTACTGACACTGATTTTTTTTATAAGGCCGGTATGCTGGATGCAAAAAATGTGCAGGGCAAAATGTCCGATCCGGCTGATGTAGCCAAAGATGGCTATGAAGCCCTAATGGCAGGAAAGGATATGGTGGTATCCGGCACCATGAATAAGATACAGGTAGCAGTAGGAAATTTTGTATCAGACAGCAAACTGGCAGAGCAGGTACATCACCAACAGGCACCCATACACGAAAAAAAATAATTAATCATTTAAATCAATAGTATGAAAGCAGCAGTAATACATGCACCGAAGGTTATTTCTTATGACACTGTTCCGGACCCAATAATTAAAACTGACCGGGATATTATTTTGAAAGTAACCGCAACAGCCATCTGTGGCTCCGACCTTCACATTTATTCAGGCGGTATTCCGCAGCCAAGGCCAATGGTACTGGGCCATGAGTTTATGGGCATTGTGGAAGAAACTGGCAGTGCCATTACCAGTCTTCAACGGGGCGATAGGGTGGTGGTCCATTTCCGATAGCCTGCGGTGGCTGCTTTTTTTGCAACCATGAGTTGCCCGGCCATTGCGAAAACAGCAATCCAGAAAACTATGGTCCTGAAGGAGGCCTGATGACAGAAAAAGGAGGTGCTTTATTTGGTTATACTGATTTATACGGGGGCTATGACGGCGGGCAGGCTGAATATGTAAGAGTGCCGTATGCAGATTATGGCCCAAGAAAAGTTCCGGATAACCTCACTGACGAACAGGTATTATTTTTAACCGACATTTTTCCTACCGGCTATACCGGTATTGATTGGGGAGAAGTGAAAGGCGGTGAAAGCGTGGCCATCTTTGGTAGTGGCCCGGTTGGCCTGATGGCAGCAAAAAGTGCCTGGCTAAGGGGTGCTGAAAAAGTAATTGTGGTAGATACCTTACAGTACCGCCTGGATAAGGCAAAACAAACCACGGGTTGTGACACTATTTTGTGGGATAATGATGCTAACGACGTGGTAGAACAAATCAGGATGATGACGCAGGGCAGGGGAGCAGATGTATGCGTGGATGCGGTAGGGTTTGAACCGGACCGCAGTTTTATTGACAAAGCCAAAGCAGTAATAAATCTTGAAAAAGGATCACCGAAAGTACTGGAAGCCTGTATGAGTGCGGTACGCAGGGGTGGCATTGTTTCAGTGTTAGGTGTATACCCAACTACGTACGACAATTTTCCGGTAGGCCAGTTTTTTGATAAGGGTATTATACTAAAAGGCGGACAGGCACCGGCGCATAAGCACATTGATACCTTATTAAAATATGTGGTAGAAGGTAAAGTAACCCTGGATGATATCATTACTCACCGGTTACCGCTTTCTGAAATTGCACACG
>CAXTPJ010000535.1:0-3323 GCA_964245855.1 uncultured Ferruginibacter sp.
CAACTTAATAATAGCCATGCAGTATAACTGCGTGGCTTTTTTATTTATACCTGTTAGCAACCGCTCATCAAGAAATTGTCGGTAAACCACTACATTAAAACTTTTGGCAAGATTTTTTCTTTGACCGGTTATCAATCAAAGAAATTAATACATCTACATACTTTAGGTTTCAGGGTTTAGGTCTTGGTTTTAGGATTTAAAACAGGTTTGTGACATCCACAAGCCTGTTTTTTTATTTAAAAATTTGTATTGATTGCATCACTTAATATTAATTTAGTTATAAAAAATAAAAGCAGATGAAAACAGTGATCGTTACAGGAGCGGCTGGAAACCTGGGTAAGTCAGTAGTTGAAAAATTTATAGCGGCAGGTGACAAAGTGATTGGCACTGTAACCGCCAGCAGCGATACAGTTATACCAGAAAGCAGTTTTGAACAGGTTACTGCAGACCTTACAGATGAATCCGCAACAGGAAAAATGGTTGCAGCTATTATAGAAAAATACGGCAGCATCGACACCGCTGTTTTAACAGTTGGTGGATTTGCAAAAGGGGATGTATTGTCTACCAGCATTGCAGATATCAACAAACAGGTACAGTTGAATTTTCACACAGCTTATACCGTTGCCCGGCCTTTGTTTGCACAGATGCTGCAACAGAAAAACGGCCGTATATTTTTAATCGGCTCACAGCCGGGCCTACACGCAAGATCCGGCAAAGACATGGTTGCATACAGCCTGGCAAAATCACTGTTGTTTCAACTGGCAGCAATCATGAATGCGGAAGCAAAAGGTTTACATGTAGTAACAACAGTAGTGGTACCCAGCACCATTGATACACCGCAAAACCGCAGTGCCATGCCCGATGCAGACTTCAGCACATGGGTAAAACCGGAAGCTATTGCAGATGCTATTTATTTTTACAGCACCGATGAAGCAGCAAAACTAAAGGAACCTATCCTTGAATTTTGATCTGCAAATTTGAATCTTCCACTAAACTGCTAAACACCTAAACAGTTCCAGCCAAAGAATTAATTTATCTGCAATTTCCTAAATAAAAATTGCTGTCTTTTTCCTGTACAAATAATTCAGTACAAAAATTTTTTCTTTCCAACAACCCTCCTATTTTCGCAGCCCAAATTTTAAAATCATGTTTCCATTTGCGCAGCCGATAGCGGCAAAACTCAATATAAAACCAACCCAGGCAGAAGCCGTGTTGGCTTTGCTGGAAGAAGGAAGCACCATTCCATTTATTGCCCGTTACCGAAAGGATAAAACAGGCGCATTGGATGAAGTGCAGGTTCAACAAATACTGGATGAATCAAAATTCATGAAAGAATTTGCTGAACGAAAAACCTTCATTGAAAAAACAATTACCGAGCAGGAAAAAATGACGGAAGCCCTGCAGGAAAAATTGAATAAAGCAATCACTATTGCCGAACTGGAAGACATCTACCTGCCTTACAAACCAAAACGAAAAACCAAGGCACAAACAGCCAGGGAAAATGGGCTGGAACCTTTGGCTGATTTATTACTCGAGCAAAAAGACATCGACGTTCATGCACAGGCAGCTACTTTCATTAACGATAAAGTAGCAGATGCAGAAACGGCTTTACAGGGCGCCAGGGATATCATTGCAGAACTGATCAATGAGGATGCACAGGTGAGGGCAAAAATGCGCCGTTTGTTTGAAAATGAAGCTACACTGCAAAGCAAAGTAATCACTGATAAAGAAACAGAAGGCATTAAATACAAAGACTATTTTGATTTCAGTGAACCCATTGCCAAAATACCATCACACAGGATACTCGCTATTTTGCGTGGATTTTTAGAAGGATATTTACGCATTGGTATTTCACCAATGGAAGAAACTGCCCTGGAGTTGATAGATGACCTTTATATCAAACAAATGAGTACCTGCAGCGATCAATTACGAAGGGCTGGTAAGGATGCATACAGAAGATTACTCCAACCAAGTTTAGAAACTGAATTCCGCACGACATTAAAAACCAAAGCGGATGAAGATGCCATCAATGTATTTGCGGAAAACCTTCGCCAGTTATTGTTGAGTTCACCCCTGGGAAGCAAAAGAATTTTAGCCATCGATCCGGGATACAGAACAGGTTGCAAAGTAGTTTGCCTGGATGAAAAAGGCAACCTGCAAAAAACCGACCTTATCTTTCCTCATGAAGCTAACAAAGTGTATGCAGAGGAAATAAAGATCAAAAATTTAGTGGCACAATATGGCATTGAAGTATTTGCTATTGGTGATGGTACGGCAGGCCGGGAAACAGAGCAGTTCATTAAAAAGCTGAACATGGGTTTGCCGGTATTTTTGGTAAATGAAGATGGCGCTTCTATTTACTCGGCATCAGCAATTGCAAGAGAAGAGTTTCCTGACCAGGATATTACGGTACGTGGAGCAGTAAGCATTGGCCGCAGGTTGATGGACCCGTTGGCAGAACTGGTAAAACTGGATCCGAAAAGCATTGGTGTTGGCCAGTACCAGCATGATGTAAACCAGTTCAGGTTAAAAGAAAAACTGGATGCCACAGTGATCAGTTGTGTAAACAATGTAGGTGTAAACTTAAATACCGCCAGCAAAAACCTGTTAAGTTATGTTAGTGGCATTGGCAGCACACTGGCAGATAATATCATTAAACACAGAAATGAAATAGGGAAATTCACTGACCGTAAACAGTTGCTGAAAGTACCAAGATTGGGCGGCAAAGCTTACGAACAATGTGCAGGTTTTTTACGCATCAAAGAAGGTGATAATTTACTCGATGAAAGCGCCGTTCACCCGGAAGCTTATCCTGTTGTGGTATCTATGGCAAAAGATTTATCCGTTGATGTAAAAACATTGATTGGAAATGAAACCTTACTCAAAACAATTGAGCCCAAAAAATATGTTACCGAAACGATTGGTGAGTTAACGATCAAAGATATTTTGAATGAATTAAAAAAGCCCGGTCTTGACCCAAGGAGTGAAGCCCAGGTATTCGAATTTGCTGCTATCTACAGTATTGATGATGTAACAATCGGGATGGAAGTTCCGGGTGTGGTGACCAACATTACCAGGTTTGGCGCCTTTGTAGATATTGGTGTAAAGCAGGATGGATTGGTGCATGTGTCGGAGATATCACACACTTATATTACAGACCCGAATGAAGCCTTAAAACTGAATCAAAAAGTAAAGGTGAAAGTGATGGAAGTAGATGCTGCCCGTAAACGCATTGCTTTATCCATCAAACAAACAGAAGCACCGCCGGCAAAAACACAGCGACCAAAATTGAACGGACAGCTTGATAACAGGAATAGCAAACT
>CAXTPJ010000536.1:0-3317 GCA_964245855.1 uncultured Ferruginibacter sp.
AAATTGGTATAATAAATGTTCCAGCCCAGCAGGGAACTCAAAATGATGGATGGCGCATAAATGCTGATCCCGGTTGACAATCCCCTCGACAATAAAAACAATGCAGCAGTGAATGTCCTTGTTTTTACATCAAAGCGCTTCTCTAAAAATTCATACGCAGTGTACACTTTCAGTTTTCTAAATACCGGCACAAAGAAAATACTGATGACGATCATAGCGATGGGCAGGCCAAAGTAATATTGTACAAAACGCATCCCATCTGTATAGGCCTGTCCTGGGGCGCTTAAGAAGGTAATGGCGCTGGCCTGCGTACCCATAATGCTAAGCAACACCAAATACCAGGGCATACTGTTATTGCTCAGGAAATACCCTTCCAGATTTTTGGTATGCTTACTCTTGTACACACCATAAATAATGATGGAAACAAGTGTAACGATTAATATGGCCCAGTCAAGATTACCCATAACTCATGCCCCAACCCCTGAAGGGACTTTCGGTGTATTATCATTTAATGAGAAATGAAAAAACATACAAGTGAATTATTTGAAATATTGCGTGATGAGATAATAACCGGCAACCTGCATCAATAGAAATACCATTACACCGATGTACCATCTGTACCAGTAAGATTTAGAATTATCCTCTTTCATAATACTGTTATTTATAACACGAATTTTAAATACTATTAGAAAGAACCAATGCCGCATTTATTTACCTTTCTTGCCGCCTTGCTTATCATTACTCGCCGGAGTCTGTAAAGTCCCCTCCATGGGAGGGGATTTAGGGGAAGCCAACAGGTTCGCAAATAACCGGTACGCACCCGGTACGCCGGCAGGTAATTCCCTGAAAAATACCAGGCCGGTATAAACAAACTTTCCTTTACCATAATCAGCAATCAGCAGGCTTCCATCCTGATCTGTTTCACCGGGATCTTTCATGCTGAGGATACGCTGGTAATTGCTGTCGATTTTTTCTGTGTTGTAAATGCTTCTTTCCTGTATCCAGCCATCAAAATCTTTTGCTGTTATTTTGTTTGGATAATTTAATGCAGGATGATTGGGCAATAAGAAATTTACTTTGGCGGTTTCATCCGTGATCCTGTTGCGGCTGATATTGAAAGGATAAGGCGAGATCTTTGCTTTAACCGGCCCTATCTGGTTGCTGGTGTTATACTGCACCAAAAGTACCCCGCCATCTTTTACATACTGCATCAACGGATCGTACACATTGTTCATCCATTCGTTGATGTTGTATGCCCTTACACCGGTTACCACCGCATCAAATTGTTTGAGGTTCCTGCTATAGATATCACCTTCTTTCAGCATGGTAACTTTATAACCCATTTCTTCCAGCGCCTGTGGTACTTTATCGCCAGCTCCTGCAATGTATCCAACCGACCTGCCGGCAGTTTTAATATCAGCGATCAGCAATTTTTGTTTGGCTTCTTTAAAATATTTTATGGAAGGAATGTGATCGTAATCTATTTCACGGATATCATAATAAATCTTGCCTTTTTTATCCTTGATATCAAATTCATCAATGATGCTGGAGTCGTTTGCAACAGGTTTTTTAACACCAATGTCAAAAGCTGATGTTGTTACATACCTTGCCCCTTTTGATAGTTTACTCAATGAAGCATAATCTTCAATAGCCGAAGAATCCAATTTATTTCCATCAACGAATAAGCGATATTTTTCCGAGATGAACTGGTTGCTTTCGCTGCCGGTTTTAATCACATGCAATGATGGCGTAACATTTAAAGTTACAGCCGGTACAATGCTGACAGGTTCATATATTTCACCTTTTACCGGATCAGTATATTTATAGCGGATCGGTTTTTTAAAGGTAAAGTCAGTACCAGCCAATGTTATATCAAACAATACACTCAAAGGATCGTTCTCTGCTTTTCCTATCAACTGCTGATCTTTAACATTGAAACTGCCTTTATCCATTTTATACTCCAGCCAGTATGGTTGCGATAACTTTTGATCACCCCGTGTGAAAATTGATATTGTATACGTATTATTCACATTCATTTTCACAGAATCAAATGCATGATATACTTCAAACATTTTTACTGCACCATTTTTCATTGACAAGCCGGAACGATTGTTTATGGTAGTGATTACTTTCAGGCTATCGCCTACCACTGCATACTGGCTATTAGTTGTTGCTTCCATAAAAAGACCAGCACATTGTTCCAATATTTTTTTGATGTCATTTTGCTTTTGTTCTTTCCAGTAAGCATCAGTTAGCTGTTCTGTTTTTTTGTAAAGGTTTACCAATTCTCCAACGCTGTTTTCAGGATGTTCGGCCGAATAATTTTTGATGATCGCATCAGTTAAAGGCTGCAAATTATTATTGGTTCTTTTCCAGGTAATATCAACGCCCTCCATCAGGTCGTTCACCGGCTTATCGCCCCTGATGGTTTCAAAATATTCAGTCACGCTGCCCCGTTGCGCCGGCACACCAAAGCCCTGGCTCTTGTGCTGGCTGCGGCTGAGCGCTGCAATCTCACCATAACTTTTTCCTAATAATGGATTGTAAGTACCCACTTCCATTTTAAACTGGTTTTCACTGGTGGTATTGGTACTGCCAAAATTGAAGGTATTCCACAACATCCTTTTAGCTTTCCAAACGGTTACGCCCTGTGTTAATTGTTCCGGAAATTTGGTTGGATCGGCTGCTGCATCAAATGCCTCACGGGCAAGGATACCCGAAGCCGCATGATGGCCATGCCCCGCCCTGCTGTCTTCCGGAAATCGGACAATGATTACATCGGGTTTAAACTTACGGATCACCCATACTACATCGCTCAATATTTTATCGTGGCCCCAGGTAGCCAATGCTTCTTCGGGGCTTTTGCAAAAACCAAAATCGTAGGCACGGGAAAAGAATTGTTCCGCCCCGTCTATCCTTCTTGCAGCCAACAATTCCTGTGTGCGGATCAACCCCAAATCAATACCCTGTTCATCACCGATCAAATTTTGCCCGCCATCGCCCCTGGTTAAACTGAGGTACCCGGTGCGGTACAACTTTTCATTGGCCAGGTATGCCAGTAACCTTGTGTTCTCATCATCGGGATGTGCGGCAATGTATAACACCGACCCAAGTACATTCAACTTTTTAAGTTGCAGCAATGTTTCTGAGGCTGTAAATGTTTTAGGCGTTTGGGCAATGGAACTGGTGACAATAAAAATGGTGAGAATGAAAACAACGAATTGACGCATGTGTAATTATTGATGGACAAAAATAGTGGTTTGGTAAAAGGTAAAAATACCGTTTATATATTTATGTTTGGGTGAGGGTTTAGCTGG
>CAXTPJ010000537.1:0-3311 GCA_964245855.1 uncultured Ferruginibacter sp.
GCTTTACTCATCAACGGCACCATTGTAAAAGGCACCAACCAGGAAAATGCTTCATACCCTGTGGGTATTTGTGCGGAGCGGGCATTGATGTCGGCAGCCGCTACTCAGTTTCCAAACATTGGTATTTCTACTATGGCGGTGAGCTATGATAATAAAAATGGAAACAGTGTTCAGCCCATTTCTCCCTGTGGTATGTGCAGGCAATTTTTAGTTGAGTTTGAAGAAAGGACCAAACAACCCATGCGGATGATTTTGTCTGGTTTAACCGGGGAGGTTTACATTATTGCAACGGCCAAACAATTGTTGCCGCTTACTTTTACTGCAGAGGACATGAAGGGGTAAGTGGTAGAAAAGAAACAACACTGAACTTCTCAACTTACTAAACAGTTTGTTGTATCACTTAAAGGATTATTACAATCTAAACCAATTAAAATAATACCTGTACGCCGTTCCCAAATTTACTTTCATGTTCCAGCAGCCATTGCTTGCGCCACAATTCGCCGGCGTAGCCAGTTAAGCTGCCATTGCTGCCAATAACACGGTGACAGGGAACAATGATGGCCAGTTTGTTTTTTCCATTGGTCGTTCCAACTGCACGGATAGCTTTGGTATCGCCGATGCGTTTAGACAATTCCATATAGCTGATGGTTTTGCCATATTGAATCCTGGTTAATTCTTCCCAAACTTTTTGCTGAAAATCCGTACCGGTTTGCTGCAGTGGCAGGTCGAATGATTTCCTGTTTCCGGCGAAATATTCATCCAGTTGTTTACAACATTCTTTTATTAATGGGTGATCTGTTGCTTCGTTCTGTACAACAGACCCGTTGTGTTCTTTTGTTGCAAACAATATCGCAGTAACAGCAACATCATCTGCATGAATAGTTAATACGCCAAGCGGAGAGTGGTATGTATAAATAGTTGCGGTCATGAGCGGTTGTAAATGTAGTTCATGTGGGTATCTTTTAGCAGGAAAATGGAAGGGTTATTTTTAGTTTTGCTTAAGTGGATAAAAAATAATTTCTTTGGCGACAATTAAAAAAAATGGTTGGCACAGTGAAAAGTGAAAGCAAGTTTATAGAGAAGGCAATGAGCGCCATTGCAGACCCCTGCAGGCTATCGATATTGCAGGAGATGTGCCGCAAAGGGCAGTTGTGCTGCGGCGATGTGCAGGGACTTACCGGGCTTTCCCAACCAACTTGTTCGCACCACATTAAATTACTGCAGGAAAGCAAACTCATCGAATGCCGGAAAGAAGGCCGCAACCATTATTTTACGCTGAACCGGGATAATTTTAAAAAAGTAAGTTCCTTTTTTGAGCAGTTTCATTTGGAAGAATCAACTGCATAGTTTGCAATAAAAAAGCTGCTCAATGGTATGCGGCACAAGTGAGTGACACAACTATGTCGATTAATGTTATAAAGCTGGTAGCAAAATCAATTCAAAAATTGCAAAGGCCCTATAAAATTAAATGAGTCTGAAGCGCTCCTTCGGAGGGGTTGGGGGAGGCCTTCTACCCAATTTTACTTCCATTCTTCACTACCATCCCCGGCTCCAGCAATACCACTTTATTGTCTTCGTTATACACGCCTAACACCAAACATTCACTGAAAAAATTAGCGATCTGTTTGGGAGGAAAATTGACAACAGCGATAATTTGCTTGCCTGGTAATGCTTCCTTGTTATACAAAGCGGTGATTTGTGCAGATGATTGCTTGATACCGAGTTCGCCAAAATCGATGGTTAATTGAAAGGCTGGCTTTTTAGCATTGGGAAAATCCTGTGCAGATATAATGGTACCGGTGCGGATATCAATTTTCTCGAAATCTTGCCATGTAATCATTTATAGTTAATTTTATCGATACCAAATTAATTTAAAACTAACGAAACGAGCATGGTGCTGGAAATTAAAAAAGCTACAACAGATGATATTGCGATGGTGGCATTCTTGTTTAACTCTTACCGGATGTTCTACAAACAGCCTTCTAACCTGGAGGCGGCGTTCGATTACCTGGAGCAGCGCATCAGCAAAGATGAATCGGTAGTTTTTATTGCCGTATTAAAAAATGAAGCGATTGGTTTTGTGCAGTTGTATCCTATTTTTTCGTCCGTAAGTTTATCGCATGCCTGGTTGCTGAATGATATATATGTGGCCGAAAATGCCCGTAACCAGGGCATTGCAGAAGCTTTGCTGCAGCACGCCAAGCAGTTTGGGATAGAAACAAAATCAAGCAACATACTGTTGCAAACGGCTGCCGATAATTACAAAGCACAATCGGTATATGAAAAAAATGGCTGGATAAAACTGCAGGATTTCTTTTATGAGTTTCCGCTGAAAAAATAATCAGGCGATGGTATCGATGGCAACCACCGCATCCAGATTAAGCCGGCCAAATAAGTGAGGGAACAATTCATTTACAGAAGGTGCCAACTCATATTTTAATTCCGCTTTCAGTTTAGTCTCATCAACATTTAACAGCAGGAGGTCTTGCTGGTTTGCATAGTACCGCTGTAATACGCCTTCCACCTGTTCTTTTTTGCTAAGGTGAATGAAGCCTTCTGTTGCCAAAGAGGGCGCTGCATAAAAACCCTGTTCAAGGGAAGCCTGCCAATTTTTTTTACTAACTACATGATAGATCATTCGTCGAGTAATTTAGCCAGTGATAACAACTCTTCCATCTTGTAACGGTTCAAATCATTGTCGAAGCATTTGCTTAATTCTTCCAGCAAATGCTGGATCACTTTTTTGTTGTCCATCACTTTAAAGTAAGAAGTGGTTGGAGGAACGGCAATGCGTTTAAAATAACTCTCTACATCTTTATGCGAATAGATTTGCCCATTGAGCGGATCGATGTAAAATTTTATTTTTTCCGAATTGTGGGCAGTTGGGTTTTGCAACTCGTATTGCGGATCGATGTAAGCTAAAATAAACTGGCGTGGAATATTGATGGCCCTTACAGGGATATCCAGCAACTGGCAAAGTACCAGGTAAAGGATACCATTGCTGATGGCATTGCCTTTTTTGGCTTCTACTGTTTTGTTGATAAAGAAATCTTCCGGCTGGTTGTAGGCGATCTCAACGCCGATCTGCTTGTAATAATTATACAGGATACTTGACATTACATTGGCCTGCTCCAGCGGCGTTAAATAATTATTCAGCTCCAGCCAGATATTACGGCGGATCTTCTCTATTTCCTGTAAGGTTGTTAAGGTTTGTATTTCGGGATAATGATAGCGGCAGGTGAGCAATGCACCCTGTAATAATTCGTTGCTGCCATTTTTCCAGTAATCAAAATCAGCGGCTAAGTCTTTAA
>CAXTPJ010000538.1:0-3310 GCA_964245855.1 uncultured Ferruginibacter sp.
ATGGTTTCAAAATCTTTAAAATCTTTTCCACCAACCAATGGCAGGTTGAGCTGGTTATAATACAGCAACGCCAACACGGTAAGCCCGGTGATCATGGAGGAACGTATCGGCAATAAAATGATGCTTACAAACCCTGTCATCTTGCTGGCATCTTTCGGGCTGCGGGTACTCAATACTTTTTGCATATCGTAGTTGGGCGCAGGACCGGCCAATGATGCAAACACACCTTTCAATAACATCATCATAAAAAATGCACCGAACAAACCAAAACCATCATCGGCTATTTTTTTGTTGGCATCGGTTGCAATGCGGCTCCAGTCCAAATCGAGTTTCCAGCCAAAGAAAGGATTATCCCAACCTTGGGGAACCTGCAATGTTTGTCCACGCAAATGTTGCATGGCAATTACTGCGATGGCAATGCAGCCAATGGTCATAATCAAATACTTGATAACATCGCCCAGCACAATGCTGTGCATGCCGCCTAAAATGGAATAGAACATAGCAAACAGCGTGAACACAATGCCATAAAAATGCGGCACATACTTCGGCGATACATCAAAAGGAACGTATCCTTTAATGACATCCCAGGGAATAAATATTTCCATGAACTTTCCCAAACCCACAAAGCCATACGCCAAAAAACCAAGGCAACCAATCAAGGCAAATGCGATCACTACAATGTGGGAGCCGGTTACGCCTTTACCCGTTAAACCAAATCTTGTCTGTAACCATTCTGCACCAGTATTGGCATTACTGCGCCGCAACCACTTGCTTAAAAACATCATCATAAAAACCTGGTTGAAAACCGGCCAGAGCCAGGGTATCCAGATGCTTTTTAATCCATACACAAAACACAAAGCCACCATCCACATGGTGCCGCTGATATCAAACATATCCGATGCATCACTGAGGCCAAGCATGTACCAGGGAAGGCTTTTACCGCCCATGAGGTAGCTCTCTTTATTTTGCTTCGCCTTTTTGCGCATCCAAAAACCAACCAGTATCATGGTAGCCAGGTAGCCAAGCAAAATGAGGATGTCGATCAGTTGTAATTTCATGATTGGCAAACAGGCTTTCGTTTGATGTGAGCAGTTGGTTTATTCAATTTGTACTATCGGATTTTAAAACAGGAAATATTATTGATATAATTTTAGTTGTCTGGTACGCTGACCGAAAAATATGTTACCTTTTTTACTGAACTGCAAAAAATCAGCAGCAGATGCCTGGCCTTTATAAGGCACAAAATATTCTACTTCGCCATTGGGTTTTGTACCGGCATTGCGCCATAGCAACGCAAAAGCGATGTGGTGTTTTTCCAATGCTTTATACAACACTTTTGTCCACCACTTAGTATAAGGTATCTTGTTATATCCAACTTCCGTTAAAGCCGGAACCTTATTGCTATCAGCAGCTATTTTCTCCAGTTGTGCCAGCATCTTGTCAAGTCCTTCTACAAAAGGTTTGTTGGAACTGCTGTCACCATTTTGATAGGTATCAAAACCAATGATATCAGCCCATTCATTACCCGGATACCTTTCTAAAAAACCAGTGGCAGTTTCAAAACCTCCATTGCTAAAAGCATACAACAGGTGATGGATGTTCTTCTTATCTTTTAAATAGCCAACTGTATATTTCCAGAGAGCAACATATTCTTCTGTTGTGCAATTTTTTCCACCCCACCAAAACCAGCTTCCGTTGAGTTCGTGGTAAGGTCTAAAAATAACCGGTATATAAATGCCATTGGGTGTTTTTAAACTTTGCAGGAACAAAGCCACTTTATCCAACCAGTTATTGAACAGTGCATTCTTTTCGCCGCCGGGCAGAATAGACGGAATGGTATTAAGCGGAGATGGATCCCAGGAAGATTTACCTGTTAACGGATTATTCAAATGCCAGCTAATGGTGATCACTGCACCAGCCTCATAGCCTTTACGGATAAACGCTTTCATTTTATCAAATGGCACACTGTCTAAATTAACCGGCGAATCATTTTCCAATCCTCCCAACTCCCAGCCAAACAACCCTGGATACTGCCCTGTAACTTCTTTTACATCACTGCTGCCCGGCTGGTATTTCCAGTTTACGCCGTACGCCATATCATCCTGGTGGCCGAATAAAATAACTTTCTTCAATATCAACTGAAGATTTTTATACAATGCCTTTGTTTCTTTGGTAGCCTTTGTATCGATGGGTTGTGCAGTGCAAATACCTGCAAAAACCAGGTAAACCAGCAAGGTGAGTGAGTATTTTTTCAATGTAAACAAGGTCGTCAATTGCCGGAATATTTATCAAACAAAAGTAACACTATCAATTTTCCCCATGCTAATACTTTATTATCCTATTATTGATTTAATCGAATAGCAATTCGTCACGTTTCACTATAAGATGCTATTTTGCAGTACAAGGCTTGCCAAATCAGGGATATTTTATCGCATTTGTACTGATACTATTCATCAGCTTTTCTGATTGTAATTGCCATTGAATAAAACTTTATTGCCTGCAGTATGAATAAAAACATCATGAGGGAGATAACGCCCCTTACGCAAAATGATTGCTTTACCATTTTTTCAAGGGTAAAGACCAACTTCAATTTTCCTTTGCATTACCATGATGAATATGAGCTTAACCTTATACTCAACGCAAAGGGCGCCAAACGGATTGTAGGTGATCATGTGGATGAAATTGATTCACTGGAACTGGTGCTCATAGGCCCTAATTTATCCCATGCCTGGTTTACGCACAATTGCAAAAGCCCCGAAATAAAAGAGGTGACCATTCAGTGGCACAAAGACCTGTTTGATGAAAAATTCCTGTTGCGGAACCAGTTAAGTTTCATTCGCAAGATGTTTGAAATTTCTAACCGGGGCATCCTGTTTTCAAAAGATACAATAGAAAATATTTACCCCCGCATAGTAACGCTGCACCAAAAAACAGGTTTCGATTCTGTAATGGCGCTCATCAATATTTTACACGACCTTTCAACCAGCAGAAACATCAGGACACTGTCGGAGTCAAGCTTTCAAAGCGATGTGCAGTTTAATTACAACAGCCGCCGCATACAAAAAGCATTTGAATACATGAATAAAAATTACGACAAACAGATTTCCCTCAGCGACCTTGCAAAACTGGTGAACATGACAGAAGTATCCTTTAGCAGGTTTATAAAAAAGCGTACCGGCATTTCATTTATAGACAGCCTGAATGAAATTCGCCTCGGGCATGCCAGCCGTATTTTGATAGACACTACCAACTCCGTAGCAGAAGTTTCTTACAGTTGCGGCTTCAACAACATCTCAAACTTTAACCGGCT
>CAXTPJ010000539.1:0-3309 GCA_964245855.1 uncultured Ferruginibacter sp.
TAATGGAGAGCGAAGCCAGCCTAATTGCTGTGAGCCTTTAAAAGTTATTCCATGCAGGGATGCTTGAATTTCGCCTATGTTGTCGTAGTAAAAACCTCTAATCGCCTTTTTCATTTTTCCATTCCTGAAAAGGTACACTGCTTTAAAACTTCCGCCCCGGCTATATTCAATTGTTTCAATAGAATAATCGAATACTGAAAATGGATAAACTTTTTTTATCTTAAGAAGAATATGGGTAAATGTGATTTGTTGCTTAATCGTATCAACCATAATATTTACGGGCACAACTAAAAGCAGCCTACCTAAAACTATAGTCATTCCTCCAAAAAACAGGATGAATGCAATGGCTTGAGTTTGTGATATGCCGCTTCTGAATAAATTGCTTTTAAAGAAATGGACTGCAATAATTGCGTAGGTAAAAAAAGCCGTTAGGAGCATTATAAGCAGCAATGCAAGGAACCTGCGTAAACTACCGTTTCTAAATATAGATTTTACCATTGTACATTATTATGTTTTCTACAATAGCCAACATCCTTATTCCAACTCCAACCCCCACTCCTTCCCTTTCTCCGTTGCCGGTACGCCTTCGGTTAACCATTTGGCCGGCCGCTCACCTTTTAATTGCCAGTCGAAAAACTGTTGCTCCCTTACCTGGATGTCTTTCCGGTTGCGGCGTTCCATTAAATTGTGGGCATCTCCGTTATAATTGAGCAGCCATACAGGTTTGCCCAACCGTTTTAAACCGGTGAACAATTCAATGCCCTGGTACCAGGGTACAGCGCCGTCCCCATCGTTGTGCATAATAACCAAAGGTGTTTGTACTTTGGGCAGGTGAAACAACGGAGAGTTTTCGATGTACAATGCAGGATTGTCCCACAAAGTAGCGCCAATACGGCTTTGGCCTTTTTCGTATTGAAACTGGCGGGTGATGCCACTCTCCCACCGGATGCCACCGTAAGCGCTGGTCATATTGGCAACCGGCGCCCCTGCCCAGGCCGCTTTAAACAATTTTGTTTTGGTGACAAGATAGGCCACCTGGTAGCCGCCCCAGCTTTGTCCCTGTATGCCTATTTTGGTGCTGTCTACATAGCCCAGTTTCACCAATGCCCTGGCGCCGCTGGCAATGTAATTGTACGCATCGTTGCCGGGGTGACCGGTTGTATAACTGATATCGGGCGCCAGTACGATGTAACCACGGCTAACAAAAAATGGAATATTAAGCCGGCTGGGTGTTGGCGCAGGACCCTGGTAATTATTCAACCCTTCACTCAACTTTTCGTAGAAATAACAAATCAAAGGGTATTTCTTTTTGGGGTCAAAATCTTCCGGTTTGTACAGAATGCCTTCTGTTGTTTTGCCATTGTAGGTCTTCCATTTAAACAATTCTGCAGTAAGCCAGTTGTAATCATTTTGCTGAGGATTGATATCGGAAAGCCGGTTTGTTTTTATTGCTCCATCGCTTACAAGAACGATGTCATCTTTAACAGCACTGTAAAACAAATTCGGGCTGCTGGAAAATGATTCTGCGGTATAAATAAACGAACTGTTATTCCTTGCTTTCAACAAATTATTGAAGTTATACGGAGCGCTTGCATTGTTTTCTATGTGCCCGGTTTGCTTCCCGTAAAAACTATCCAACCGGTACAACACCAGGTCGTTTATTTTAGTGCGTTCATTGAATACTTTAAAGGCCAATGATTGTCCTGCTGTTAAAAAGCGTTCTTCTTTATCAAGTTTTACATACCGGTAAACAGCTTTTTCGGTAATAGCAGGTTTTGTTGCTGCATCATACAATTGAATTGGTTTTGGCGCCACCTGTCCCAACGGATCAACCTGGAAAAATCCAAAATGATCATACACATACAAGGCACTGTCTCCCTGCTGCCAGGCCATCACACCATAATTGCCGGGTAAATCGGGCACATCGTTTTCTTCATCGTACAACGGCACTTTTATTTTAGCACTGATGTTTCTTGTTAATCCTGTTGCCACTTCATAAGTAAAATAATGCTTCAATTCAGGATTATACCAAAATACAAATTTGCCGGCCGGCGATGGCGCTGCATTCACCAGTTGGTCTTTGTAGATCAGTTTTCGTTCACCGGTATTGTTGTTTATTATATATGCAGTGGCTTTTGCTTTGCCCGTCCACTGAAAAGGGATACGGTTGCCTTTATTGCTTTCGGCCAGCACCCAGTCTGCACTTCCCTCATTTACCAACGTAATGCTTTCTGCATCATCGGCGCCCAATTGCACCAGTTTGTTTTGTTTCACATGATACACTGCGGCGTAACTTCTTTTTAACTCCACATCCAAATTTTTCAGTTGCTGCGTTTGCAGGTAATCATCCTTATAATTCCAGATGTCAAGTTTGGCCGTTTCAAAATCTACCAGCATGGTGTCTTTTGGTGAGTGAATGGGTGCATTGCCAAAATACAATTTGCTTCCATCTTTACTGAATTCCAGTTTGGCATTCTCACTAACAGTAAAGCCCAGTTGCATTCCAACACTTGTTTTCTCTGCTATTATTTTGGCGGTATCCTGTGGTGTTGAAAAATACCAGAGGCGGTAAAATTTCTGCAAGGCTTTTTCGCTGCTGTCTCTTTCTGCTACAAAAGCAACCTGCTGCCCAGCTTCATCAAAAACAAAATTTTTGGCATCATTAAAGCGGCTCATCACCGTATCCAATTGTGCTGTCTTTAAATCATATAGCAACACCAAAGCCTTGCTGTTACTGTCTTTGCTGTTCTTACTTGTTTCAATCAACAGTCGTGTGCCTTTCTTATCAAAGTAATATTCACTTACCAGTTTAAAGATTTTTTCTTTGTTATCGAACAGGTTCACCAGGACTAAATCAGTTCCATCACCGGCACTGCCGCCTGCTGCTTCATCGCCTTCCGCATCGGCCACATCTTTTCCTTCTTTAATAATTTGACTGGCAGCCTTAGCCGCAATTTTGATCAGCTCCTCCCTTGTAATATTCCCTTTGATCGAATCAATCGACAACCGTATCAATGAATCAGCAATCTTAGCCAGTGCAGCATTTTTCACTTTAACAGAATCCGGCAATATCTTTTTCTTGCTTGTATCCGGCAAAGGTTTTTCCATATGATATGCAGCAAACCCAACTCCCTTTTCAGGCATCTTAAAACTTTTTACCCTTGCCTTTTTAATCATGCTGTCTTGCCCCAATTCAATGATCGCAAAACTATCTTTCGGCATATCATCCCCTTTTTTCTTTTTGATCTTTGCCTGTCTTGTTTCCTGAAAAAAAGGCTTGATCTTAAAAACAAGGTACTTGCTATCGTC
>CAXTPJ010000540.1:0-3309 GCA_964245855.1 uncultured Ferruginibacter sp.
TTTTTTTATTGGTGAAACAAAATAGTGATTACAACATTTACTTTGGAATTTTTACAACCGCCATCGTCATTATTTCATTACTCAATACTTACAGGCTCATTCGTGAAAATAAATTTCCGAAAACACCTTTGCAGATCCGGCAACATTTAAAACCGCTTTGGCATTTCTTCCTCACCTCCTCTGCCATCAGCATATACATTTATTTTGATACCATCATCCTGCAGCACATCACTCACAACAACGAAGCCGTTGGTTATTACACTACGGTCTTGAAAATTGTAAAAATATTCCTGGTTGTCATCATCGCAATCGGTTCTGTTTTAATTCCACGTTTGTCTTACCTGGCCAGCACCGGGGAAAATGAAAAAATACAAATTCATTTAAACAAAATGCTCCGGTTCATCATGGTAGCGGGCGTTCCGGTTGGTGCAGGGCTTTTTATTTTAGCGCCGGAAATCATCCATACCATTGCCGGAGAAAAATTTTTACCGGCTGTTCCATTGATGAGGATACTGGCATTTTTGCCGCTGGTAATCGGCTTAAGCAACCTGTTCTGTTTTCAGACACTGGTACCTTTTAGGCAGGAAAAAAAATTTTTACTGGCTGCAGTAACCGGCTGCATAGTAAGTGTTGCACTTAATTTTTTATTGATCCCGTATTATGCTGAAAAGGGCGCTGCTTATGCCTGCATCATCACCGAACTGCTGATCACCATCATCACTGCAATACAGGCCGGCAAACTCACCAGGTTCAACGCCAACATGGTAATGGTTGTGCAAACTATTTTCACCTGCCTGCTTTTTGCTCCGCTGGTATTGCTTTTCAGAAGCCTGTTGCCATCAGCCACACTGGTGTTGCTCAGCAGTGTTCCATCCTGCATGCTGATTTATTTTTTTGTGCAGGGAACTATTTTTAATAATGTTGTTATAAAAGACATCAAACAGTATATCATCCAATCACTCAAATTTTAATGCTGCATTGAAAAACCCCGGTAAATATTATGTAGCAGCATCTTTCAACGATCAATCCTATAACGCAGGCATTGTACTGTTCGATAATGAAAAAATATTACAGGCCAATGGTTTTTTAGCGCTGCAGTTCAGTCATACGAAAAATGGATCAGGGTTAATAAAATTATCAAGACTGGCCAATGCTGTACAAATGGCGTTCTCCATAAAAAAAAACAGCCTCGTTGTTTTTCATTTCCCGTTAATGGCGAAGGCTCACCTATGGTTGTTACAGTTGCTGAAATGGCGGGGTGTAAAAACAGTAGCGCTCATCATCGACATAGATGGCATCAGGGATAAGGATGAAAATGTATTACAAAACGAACTGCATATGCTAAAGCAATTCAGTTGTTTGATCGCACATAACCCTGCCATGAAAAATAAGCTGCTGCACTGTTTGCCTTCTGCCAAAATTTACAATATCAACCTGTTTGATTATCCCGGCCAGCATACAATTTCTGCCAGGCAATTATCAAATAATATTTGCTTTGCAGGCAATATCAGCAAGGCAACATTTGTTTATAGCCTTCACCAGGTAAAAGGCTTGCAATTCAATTTGTATGGAAGCGGTTACAATGAACCGCTCAATGATCAATCGGCAGTTAGCTATAAAGGAATTATTGCGCCGGATCAATTGCCTTCTAAATTAGCAGGCAGTTTTGGCCTGGTGTGGGATGGAGGTTCCATTGTTTATTGCGATGATTACCTGCGTTATAACAATCCACACAAATTGTCTTTGTACATAGCAGCAGGACTGCCGGTAATTGTTTGGAAAGACAGCGCTGTAGCCGGTTTTATTGAGGCTAACAACCTGGGATTTACCATTGGTTCACTGGATGAAATAGCCAACAAGATAGCCGGCATTGGCCAGGCACAATACGAAACCATGCTGCAACAGGTAAGGTTGATAGGGAAAGAAATAAGCGAAGGTAAATTTCTGCAGAAAGTAATGACTGCTGTGTTGCAAGACGAGTAACTCAATTAGTATTCAATATTTTTCGATAGATAGTCAGGTGTTCATTTCCGACGGTATTGTAATTGAAAAGACCGCTCGCCTTTTCTGCAATGGCATGATTATCCCAATCAACATAATTGATTACCATTTTTTCCATCGCATTGGCCAGCGCTGCTGTGTTGCCGCTTTCTACCAATATTCCATTGCCTTCATTGATCACTTCGGGTATTCCCCCCACCCTGCTGCTTACAATTGGAAGCCCGCAGCAAAGTGCTTCCAGCATTACGCAGGGAAGGCCTTCAAAATAACTAAACAGCAAAAGGGCATTCGATTGCCGCATCCGTTTACCCACTTCCGGATAAGGGATGGCTTTTTCAAAAAATACATATTGATGCAGCAACCCATACTCTTTTGCCATTGACTTCAATGCATCATTTTGCCCTCCCAACACTTGCAATTCAAAAACAACTCCTTTGTCTTTCAGCATACTGCAAGCCTCCAAAATTCCTTCTAAGTTTTTAGGGTATTGCAAGTTGGAAACATGAATAAAACGAAACACTTTAGCAGTTGCCGGTTTGTAAAAAAACAGCTTTGTATTCACGACATTGGGAACCGTTCTGCACTGGATATTGCCAACCAATCGTTTGATGTTGTCAGCAAGAGCATTGCTTACGGGCATTACCAACGAAGCATTGCTGAATATTTTTTTGGTTAACCACACAAACAATTTTCCCATATCAAGTATGTTAGGACTAAACTGCAGGTTGTATATACTCCAATGCTCAGTAATTACATAAGGGATATTTTTAAAACGCTTCAGGTATAAGGCAAACAGGCCGGCTTTCATAGCAACGTTGACATGCGTCAATGCAGGTTGTGCAAATGTTTTTTCAATCTCCTGATAGATTTTTTTTTGAAGGGAAAAGTATTTCACCAATGAGAACAACTTTTCGCCGGTGCCTGTTTTACTTTTTCCATAGTAGGCTATGTAAGTGTAAATATTTCCCGTTTGTTGTTTAACAATTTCAACAGCACCGGCAGGCATCGCCTCGTCTTTTACTATGGAAATGATGAAAAGTTTGTCAACAAAAGCTGCAGTGGCTAAAGCATGGCGCTCAATAAAATCACCGTTAAAAGGTGAAGTCCTGTTGGGATACCAGCTTGCCAGCCACAATACATTCATGCTTTAATTGCTTTGATCTGTAAATTGCAAATGTAAGTGGCTGATCTTTCTCTATCAATATGGAATTTGAATGGCTGAATATTTTTGCTGATCATTGAAGAAACTTTACAAAAGATTGGTTCAAAAACTTCGCTTCAAATCCACTTACCTTTGTGCTGCGAAGT
>CAXTPJ010000541.1:0-3304 GCA_964245855.1 uncultured Ferruginibacter sp.
CAATCATCCGTGGCTGTAGAATCTATCTTAACCTTTTCGCAAATGGCTGCACTGAGGTTTGCAGGTGATGACGAGTTTAAAATTTTGCTTGATAAAGCATTGAAAGAATATACCAGCGGAAATGAAATAAAGCGGTTGATCAAAGACTGGCAGGCTGATGATATGAGGGTATAATTCAATTCAGGATTTTTGATCTGTGATGTATGATGGATAAAGCGTTTATTTAAAAATGCAATGGCATTATTTATGTAAACACAAGTAAGTAAAATTTACAACTATGCTTACAAAACTTAAGATAACGCCCAACCTGTGGTTCGATAAAAACGGATTGGAAGCCGCTGAGTTTTATACTGCTATTTTTAAACATTCTGCTATTACAGATGTGAGTTATTATGGCAAAGAAGGATTTGAATTTCATCATATGCCGGAGGGTACTGTAATGACAGTAGAATTTACGTTGGAGAACCAATCTTTTCTTGCATTAAATGGTGGCCCGGTTTTTAAATTCAATGAGGCCATTTCATTTTCTGTGGATTGCGAAACGCAGGAAGAGATAGATTACTATTGGGATACGCTGGGCGAAGGCGGCGATCCTTCAGCACAGCAGTGCGGTTGGCTAAAAGATAAATTCGGTTTATCATGGCAAATTGTACCGGTTGTTTTGGCTGGTATGATGAAGGATAAAAACAAAGAAAAAGCACAGCGGGCAACGGCTGCTATGATGCAAATGAAAAAGCTGGATATTGCTGCATTGCAAAAAGCATTTGAAGGTGTTTCCCGATAAATTATTTAAATCAAAGCCAACATTTATTTTAAACTAAAATCATTGTTATGAAGAAAGTATTGTTATGCGCAGGCGTTATAGCTATGTTGTCAGCCTGCACCGGAAACGGCGCCAGTAGTGGGCCGGGTGTTCAGGATACTGCTAAAAGTCAGCCACCGATTACGGCGCCTGATATAACAGATAGTAATACTACCGGAGGAAAAATTTCAGCGGCAGATTCGCTGCGGGCAAGTGTTAAGAAGGATAGTGTTGGTATTGATAGCAGTAAGAAGAAGCACTAATATTTTGCTGTTGGTTTATTGAGACTAGTCTAAAACAATATTTAGGATTAGCAATTCAGGAGTGTTTAGGTAATGTAATTAACTGTTGGAAACTGTTTGGGTATTACTTGATTTTGCTGCAGGCGTCAGTAAGCTATTAACCTGATTGGTGTGCAGCAACGATCATGTAAATAGCGTGACAATTTTACAATAGTTCATTATTGAGTTTTTTGTATGATGAATAATATTCAATAAACTTTCGATCGTATTAATTAAAACGGGCGAATAGAATTGACCAAATCAATTTTATTCGCCCGCTGCTTTACATTGTAGATTGGTTACACCATTTTTACAACATCTTCCAACTCAGGATCCTGGTCAGTTTCAGCCTGGTTGATAGCATCCTGAATGGCATCAGCTTCTCCCTGTCTGCGTACTATCTGTTTTGTTTTTAACTGGCGTAATTTTTCTTCTAAAATATCGGTGCATTCTGAAATAGATGTTTCAAAATGAGGGCTATGCTTTTTAACAAATGGGTCATTGCCCGGTATTTCCAGTCTTATTTCACAATAACTATTTTCAGGATCTGATGCAGCTCCTTTATACAACGTAATGTTTGCCCTTATGATCTTATCATGTTTAAGGCTGTTCATTTTTTCTCTTGCAAATGCTTCCAAAGCTTCACTGGCCTTGAATCCTAATGATTGAATGATTGTATCCATAGTTTTAAGTTTTAAAGTAATAAAGGCTATTACTATGCCATTGACGGCTGATTGTTTCCTTTTCGGGAATAATAAACTTATGTACCGAAATGCAAGTAGTATGCTTGTAATAATTTACATAGCCGGCAGCAAATCAATGATTGTTCGAAAAAGTCAACATGAATTCACATTTTTGTAAACAGTCACTTTGAGTACTGTTTTCTACAAATACGACCTGTTATTTATACATAAAATTCTTCAGAAATTATTTTTCCGTCTTTCACTTTATAAACACACAGTTCATTCATGTCCGGCATTCTTTCCTGCCCTTTCATTGTAATATCCATGCTCATATTTATGGCGAAAGATGATGTAGAAACAACAGGATCAGATACGGTTATGCTGTGTATCTTCTCTGTCATCGAGTCAAACTTTTTTATTTTTTCAATAATAGCATCCAGGCCTTTCGTTTCTTTCTCAAACATAGGAGATGCTTCCGGCTCAATACTGATGGCATCCTGAGCATACAACTCTTTTTGAGCTGTTTCAAAATCGGCTTCCCTGCAAAGGGTTACCAGCCTGCTGGCAATTGCTGCTGTTGTCATAAAAATTAAATTGATAGTGATAAAATAATTGTTGTTAACCATCAATGCCACTGGTATCATTTTTTTCAATGGCTTCCTTTTTTTCCTGTTGCTGGTCCAGCTTCAATTGCATTGTTGCATCCTGAGCGGCCAACTGCTCTTCGTGTTGAGATAAACTTGCCTGTTGTGTATTGTTAATTACCTGGCCCTCAGCATAAATAGCTACATCCGTATCTTCCGTATTGGCGACCTGTTCTTTTGGAGTTGATGTTTGTTCTTGCGGGAATGTTCCAAGTGTTGTTCCGCTTACATCAGTGCCCGGTGATTCAGTATAAATTTCTACGGCTTCTTCTTTAGCAATTGTATTCATAATTTTTTTAAGGATAAACTTCTAATGCCATGCCAACTCAACCAGTAATTGGTAATAAAAAAATTGAGTAAATACGGCAACAAACTGCGGTTATAAAAGATCAATCGCCATTATTTTAAATAATACTTAATGATAAACTTTTTAAATACGTTGGATTGTTTATTTTCGGGCATTCTATAATAAAAACAGAAATTATGAAAATGAGAATTATTTTGGCGGCTACCTTGTTTGTTTCTATTGCATCCTGTAAAAAAGATGACAAGCAAACCACCTGTGATAAAACCGTGGCAAGTATTGCCGGTACATATCACATAGTGAAACTGGAAGCAGGTTCAGGCGGAACTTTTGCCGACGTTACCAGTTCTTTGGAAGCCTGCTCTTTAGATGACAGGCTGGTGTTAAACGCAAATGGCACTACTGCTTACCAGGATCTTGGCACAACCTGCGATCCCAATGGAAACGAAACTGGAACCTGGGGAATAGACAGCGCTGGAAAAATCAGCATTGGTGGTGGCAGCAACCTGGATATTGTCGCCGGCGATATCGTTTCTTATGATTGTACCACTTTAGTAGTTACAACAACAGAGTCGGGCATACAATACAGG
>CAXTPJ010000542.1:0-3300 GCA_964245855.1 uncultured Ferruginibacter sp.
CCAAATGTAAATCAAAATAATCCAATATGCAAATATTGGACTATTTATTTTTTATTAAAACTATTTGCTGATATCTTTTTAACCGGGCCTTTCAGTCAATCAGTTTAAGTAAATACCATGCAGCATTATTTTTTCTTTTTGGCCGGTTGTGCGATCCTGTTGTAATCCAATGCCAGCCTGATCCAGTATTGCAGTTCTTTTTTTGTATTGAGTACTTCGGCATCAATAGTTACATAGCCGTTAATTGTCTTGCCCCGCATGATCATTGGTGTGCAGCCATCTTTTTCTACTGCCTCATCAAAAACAGCAGGATCGATCCTTACCATGATGCGCTCTTTTCTGACACCGACACATAATTTATCATTCACCAAAAAAGCGGTGCCGCCAAACATTTTCTTTTCTTCCACATGGGTATGCGTTAGTAAGATAATGTCTCGAACCCTTTTAGTGAATGCTTCATCGTATGCCATGCAATCGGTTTATTGTGTTACACTGTGCAGGCCAATCCGGTTGCCTTCGGTATCCATGATAATGGCCATATAACCAAACTCAGCGCTGATCTCTGTTTTGGGCACTACGATTTTTCCGCCAGCCATTGCTACTTTGTCGAGTACCTGCTGCACATCAGGGTTGGCATTCAAATAGATCAACGGTCCATCTGTAGCCGATGGCTTATGAAAACCGCCACTATCAACCACTGCGCCGCCAATACCATTTTGTGTATCAGTAATGGGAAACATACGCATTTTGATATTGGGCATATCAACCGGGATCAACTGGGTAGTAAAAATTGTTTCATAAAATTGGGTAGCCCTCGCTAGGTCTGCCGACGGTATTTCAAACCAACTGATTGCATTCGTCATGTTATTGTTTTTAAGTTTTTTTTAATTGGATATGAACTGTTATTATCATTGATTCAATTGATCGCCTTTGAGAAAGAGAAAGGTTTATTCGGAAAATACAACTTGATACAACAATCGTATGACTATAATATCTAACAAATATTTGCTATGATCTTTTTAGAAAATCTTTTTGGTTTGTTGACACGCCGTTTCAATCCGCTGCTTTATCTGCTTTAATGAGACCGGCTTTAATAATTTGGGCGGGTCAATTGCTTCATCAATATCATCAAAGTAACTTACTGCCTTTAAAGCGATCAGCTCATTTGAGTAGGTATATTTTTGTGTAAAATACTGTAACATCTGTTGCATGCTTAAATGCTCCAGCAAGAAATAAATATCAATGTAACCCTTTAACCTTTTTCCGCTTTGAATAATGGCATGCAGTTTCATTGCCGCAATATCTTCTTTATTTAAGTAGGTAATTCCTTCTTCGGAAATGGGTGGAAGAATTAACGGGTGATCATGCTTCATGAAATCTGTTTTAATATTATTTATCAGTGAGATGATAGTATTTTTTCTTCTATAAATTTCTTTTACTTCATACTTGCTGCTAACAAGATTTAATATGTCATTGTCATTGAAGTCGTACTGTGAAAACAAATCTATATCAATTGAATTACGATGACCCATATGTAATGCAAGTGAAGTGCTACCAACAAGATAAAAATGATTTAATTCTGGCAAACTTTGCAGTTGCTGAATCAATTTGAAAGTATCGGGCGATATAATAAAAGGATCCTTATGCAGCATCTAATAAATCGGAATCTAAAAATTTTTTTGAAAAGTCTTTATCCCGTTGCTCCAACTGCGCACTCCATTCTATGGTTTCTAATATTTTTTCTCTGCTGTAATAATGAACCATATTTTTCCATTCCTGTAAATTTCCTAACTGCAAAACCCTTTCAATTACAATTTTGTATGATTTATCATAATTAAAAGTGTCCGGGTCATATTCTAGAGCAAAGCACTATTGATGATGTTTGGCCTGTTACTCATGCTATTCAATTATTACCCAATTTACAAAAACTAAACCGCAACAGTTACTTCGTTACTGCATTCAGCATCTTTCCATATACTTCATCTTTGGCTTCCCATAATTCTACCTGGTTGCCTTCGAGGTCGAGTATATGAACAAATTTGCCGTATTCAAACTCTTCAATTTCATCCACCACTGTTACGCCTTCTTTTTTTAATTGCTCCACCAAAGCTGTTAAATCATCTACCCGGTAGTTGATCATGTATTGTTGAGATGGCTTACCAAAATAATCGGAATCTGCCGGAAAAGCGCTCCAGGCAGTATGCCCCATTTTTTCTTTATCATCGGCCTGTCGCCATTGAAAACTGGTACCATATTTATCCATCGCAATACCCAAATGCTGGTGGTACCAATCCATTTGTGCATCGGGGTTGTTGCATTTAAAAAATACGCCGCCTATAGCAGTAACTCTTTTCATGATAGTGATTTTGATAAAGGTCTGTAATAGTTGAATGATGGCAAATAAATAATCGCATAAATCTTTTTTCTGTTCATTTGTGTAATCCTTGCAAAGCTTACATCTAAAGGCACAAATTCATTGTGTATGCCATTTACTATTTTTAAAGATGCCCGCTGGTTCCAGGTAATTTTTCAATCTGTTTTTTTAGGTTACGGTATCTTTCTCCTTCATTGGAATGCAGACTGGTGGCTTTACTTAGCTTACTTTAGTACCAGCATTATTACACAACTGTTGTGTGAAATTGTGATCCCCAAAAAAAGTACCCGGTCCATTCCCCTGCTGCAGCGCTTTAGATTTGGTTTCCCGTCTATCCTCATTTCCTCTTTCGGTTTGGCTTTATTGTTAAAAACAAATTATTGGTACATCGCAGTAATGGCGGCGGGCATTTCCATTGTATCAAAGTATATAATCAGTTATAAAGGAAAGCACATTTTTAACCCCAGCGCATTGGGCATTGTTGCCACTATTTTACTAACCAATAAAGCATGGTTCAGCCCCGGACAGTGGGGTAGCAGCACAGTAATTTTATTTGGTGTAGTATGCCTTGGTTTTATTGTAGTCACCAGGGTTCAGAAGCTTGGCGTTAGCCTTGCTTTTTTATTAACCTATGCCGGGTTATTATTTATCCGCCAGGTGGTTTACCTGCAGTGGCCGGTTGATTTTTTTGTGCAGTCAGTAAGCACCGGCAGCCTGTTGCTGTTTTCTTTTTTCATGATCACCGATCCTAAAACAACACCCAATCATTCCATCGCAAGAACAGGCTGGGCAATGGTTGTAGCAGCAATTGCCTTTTACTTCGCCACATTCAGATTCATAAATGGATCACCTGTTTGGGTGCTGGTTTTTTTACAACCACTGGTACCGGTGCTCGATAAATTATTCAAAGAAACAATATTTACCTG
>CAXTPJ010000543.1:0-3298 GCA_964245855.1 uncultured Ferruginibacter sp.
ATGGATTGACTATGACCGCAATGGTTTGTTTGATGCCAATGAATATTATTTGATTGGTTTCGGCAATGGCGCAACACTTTCCAAACTAATATCAATACCGGCAACTGCGCCCATTGGTATTACCAGGATGAGGGTAAGGGTCAGGTACAATAGTTTGCTGGATAGCACAGATGCCTGCAGCCTTGCTGCGTATGGCGAAACACAGGATTACCTGATCAATATCCTGGCTCCTTCTTCCTGTATCAATTGTTATTGCATACCCGAAGGAAGTTCCAATTGCTCAGATGGAGATGTATTGAACAGGGTTCAGTTTGCCAGCCTTGACACAGTTACTTCCTGCTCTTCTGCGGGCTATGGTGATTTTACTTCAAATATCCAAACAGCTTTTGTTAATGCCAATACATCCATTCCTATGACATTGGAAGTGGGTTGTGCCAACGGCAGCAGTGTAAATGCCGGGGTTTGGATCGACTTTGACCATGATGGTATTTTCGACCGGTCAGAATTTACATTACTAGGTACAGGTTGCGGCACCATTACAGGAAACATCAGCATTCCCTGCAATGCATTGGGAGGGGAATCAAGGATGAGGATCAGGATTGCCAGTGACACTACCATAACACCTTCCGACGCATGTAAACATTTTTTAACCGGCGAAACAGAAGATTATAAAATAAATGTTGTGGCCAGCAATTGCCCGCTTTATACATGGACAGGTTCAGGCGGCGATAACAACTGGGAAACACCTGCCAACTGGAGTTGTAACATTGTACCTGGAATTAACGCCATTGTTGTAATCAACAGCGGCAACATTTTTGTAAATTCAAATGTTACCATTTATTCGCTGCGTGCAAATGCATCCGCTAATATAACCGTGATGCCTTCTTTTAATTTTACTACTACACACTAACAAATAGATTGTAGAAAATTATACAAACAGCAACTGTAACAGGTTGCTGTTTGCATTTCAGTGGTTAAGCAATTTTATAATGCAATTTTCCTGTATCAATGTACAATTTGATCGATGAACCGCTTAACTATTTAGAGGTATATCAATGCGATTTTAAGGACATTTGCACTACAGGTTAAATAAATTTGAAGTAAAAAAAGTCATGGAGATAAAAAAACGTTTGATCGTAGATATGGATGGTGTACTGGCAAATGTGTACAGCCAGTTTTTGGATATGGATGAAAAAGACTTTGGCATTCGCCAAACAGTAGAAAGTACGATGGGCAAACCGGAAGCAGAAGTGTTTAAAAATGAAAGGCAATATGTTTTGTCGAAAGGTTTTTTCAGGAATGCCCCGCTCATAGAAGGTTGTGTTGAAATAATGAAACGTCTGAATGAAAAATATGACTTATTCATTGTTTCTGCCGCAATGGAATTTCCACAGAGCCTGCCGGAAAAGTTGGAATGGCTGGCAGAACATTTTCCATTCCTCAACTGGAAGCAATTTGTTTTTTGCGGTTCAAAAGCAGTGGTGCAGGGTGATATCATGATAGATGACTATTTTAAAAACCTGGATTATTTTAAAGGACAAACTATTTTATTTGAGCAGCCGCATAATTATGGGCAAAGTGATAAGCATCATACAAGAGTAAAGACATGGGCAGAAATTGAGCGTTTGTTACTTTAGTTGAAAAGTATTTTCCTCACAAAGACGCAAAAAAGCGAAGACGCTAATCAATTTTTCTCTATAAAAAGAAGCTGTCCCAAAAAGTCCGGGACAGCCTCTTTTTATTCGTATTCCTGATGGTAAAATTTGGTATAAGCGATTACCAGGAGGCTCATTTTAATTTTTGAAACAGCCTCCTTTTTATATTTGCTTCTTTGCGTGAGTATAATACTATCCAAATAAATCTCCCTGTGGGTTATCAGCATCAGCTTTCTTTTCCCACTCCATTTCTACACTTTTGCTGAAATCTGTAAGCTTGGCCCCTACTGCTTTCCAGCCCATTACTTCTACCAATTTGGTTACTTTAAATTTGGCGCTTCTTACCAGTTGCCCACGGCCGCTTTTTACAATCAGCACTGGTTCTGCTTCTGTGGTTACCATCTCAAGGCGGTTGTCTTTTCCTTCTTTAATAAAGAAATATTTGTTGTGCAGCGTAGTGGTTTCTATTTTGAAACGTTTGATATTATACTGGTACTTTTCACTGTCTAAATAAACTGCAGTGATCACTTTTTCAGGATTGTACTTCTCAATCAGCAATATTTTTTCAACATCAAAACGCTGCGTTAACTCCTGGTCGGTGATTTCGTAATTACCATCATTGTACACTACCAACAGCCTGTCTTCTGCATCAAACTTGCCGAGGTACAATCCTTTTTCTTCTGAAGTTAAACGCCCGAATTTATCATCGAACCAAAGCTTTTTCGCATCCAGTGTCGACCTGCCTGCTTCTTTAAACTTAACCGATTTGATCGGATATTTGGTTACTGTATTACCGATGCTGCTGCGGCCTTTGATCTCCTGTTCTTCAAAATAAAATTCCAGCTCTTTGTTTCTTGCGCTGCAATTCGGGCTTAATACAATCTTCACTACTTCTGCTTCTCCATTGGCATTGGCTGAAAAATAATGCACTTTGCTTTTCTCCGATCCTTTCGTTAAGTCATATTCTTTATCCCTGGTGATACCCGTAACATTGAAACGCTTGGCAAAACTGGCGCCTGTTTTTGCATCTACATAGATCATGTTATAAGTAGTGCGTTCATCATTTTTCTGGAACACCGCTACATGAATGATATCCTTGCCGATAAAAGTTTTATCCGCCACCCTCACCACTTTCATAATACCGCCTTTGGTAAAAGCAATGATGTCATCCAGGTCAGAAACTTCCGCAATCAGTTCATCTTTTTTCAAACTGGTGCCCACAAAACCATCGGCATAATTCACATACAATTTAATATTGGCAATAGCCACTGATTTGGCCTGGATGGTATCAAATAATTTGATCTCCGTTTTCCGTTCCCTTCCTTTGCCGTATTTCTTCAGCAGGTTTTCATAATAGGCTACGGCGAATTCTGTTAAATGCTCCAGGTCGTACTTTACATGTTTGATATCTCCCTCCAACCCTTTGATTTGTTCATTCAGTTCATCAATGTCGAGTTTGTAAATTCGGCGGACAGGCTTCTCCGTTAGTTTAACAATGTCTTCCCGGGTAATATCTCTTTTCAACAATTTTTTGAACGGAACGAATGCCTTATCAATTCCTTCCAGCACCTTTTCCCAGGTATCGTATTTCTTTTCTAACTCTTTGTAGATCTTTTCTTCAAAGAATATTTTTTCAAGCGAAG
>CAXTPJ010000544.1:0-3297 GCA_964245855.1 uncultured Ferruginibacter sp.
GTAGGTGAAGCGACTGTAACAATAGTGAAGCTTACCCCAGAAAACATTGAACGGGGAAAGTATTTTGCCAATCATGTTACTGTTTGCATGGATTGCCACAGCCAGCGTGATTACAGTTTATTTTCCGGTCCGCTTAAACCCGGTACATTTGGTGAAGGCGGCGAAAGATTCGGAAAAGAAATGGGTTTCCCGGGAACAATTTATTCTAAGAACATTACGCCTTTTGCTCTCGGCAAATGGACCGATGGCGAGATCTTCAGGGCCATAACTACAGGGGTAAATAAAGACGGCAAAGCAATATTTCCATTGATGCCAACACATGCCTATGGCAAAATGGACAAGGAAGATGTGTACAGCATCATTGCCTATTTACGCAGCCTGCCATCGATCAAAAGCGATATCCCTGAAACAGAACTGGATTTCCCTGTAAATATTTTAGTGAATACCATGCCTGCAAAAGCAGCTTTTACTACCAAACCAGACACATCAAATGTATTGGCTTATGGCGGCTATATTGCCAACGCTGCAGCCTGCGTTGACTGCCACAGTAAATTCACCGATAAAGGCGAAATGGTTGCCGGTACTGAATTTGGCGGCGGCAGGCAGTTTAAATTACCGGGTGGTTTATTAACCGCACCAAACATTTCTCCTGATAAACAAACAGGCATTGGCGGCTGGACGAAGGAGCAGTTTATTCAGCGGTTTAAAATGTATGCAGACAGTTCATATCATCCTGCTAAATTATTACCGACCGATTTTAACAGCCCGATGCCATGGATGATGTATGCCGGCATGACGGAAAAAGACCTTGCAGCATTGTACAGTTTTTTACAGCAACAACGGGTATTGGCAAATACTGTAAACAGATGGGTTGCAAATAAATAATTTCATTTCATAGAAAGTGCTTTCTTAACCACCGACGGGGCTTATAGCCGCCGTCTGGGTTGGATAGCATTTTTTAATTTTTACAGGTAACACAAAGGATATTCTACTGAAGACTTAAATCATTTTTAAAAACACTTTACAAATCAACAGCATTTATTCAATCATTGTTTGAATGCAAACATTTCTCTTTTAAAATATAAAAAACATTATTACCATTGTATGTATTGCACTTTTATGATTGGCGCAAAACACTACAATATATTTTGGATCAACTGATTGTACTGTAAACCAGTAACCGGGTTAGCCACATCTTTGGCTGTGATCATTCCGAAGGCGGGATTCAAAAAATGCAGAGCCTGCCCCCAGGTGGGCAAATTTTTTGAAAGCGGCTAAAGCGGCGCTTCGGTTATGCAGCCTCACCGGCGGCAGAGGTGAAAGCAATAGGTTTAGAAAAGGCAATAATAAATATAAATAATTGCTGCGTATAAAAACCCCGTCAGCAGTTGAAAACCCTGACAGCGGTTAAGCAAAAAGATCAATATTCATCAACCAAAAACTTCGCTCCAAAAATTCTACTAACCCAATCACATATTTATGTGATCTATAACCGTACACTCTATCGCAATCGCATTACAAACGGTAAATTAAAAGGATAGCAAAACGGCAATGTTAATTGCTGTTAAATTAAAACCCTTGCCCACCGTATCTTTCACATCAATATGGGATTGTGCAATTTTTTTCTCCGGGCGATATTTGTATTGTAATCAATCACAAACAAAAAAGTATAGCAACATGAAAAAACAATTTTTAGCAACCCTGGTATTAGTGATATCAGTTTTTGCAACTGCAACAGCAACCGACAAAAAAAGAGAAGCCACCAGCAGCACTTCCAAAACCATTACAGTAAAGCAAGGTTTTAGCAAGTTGGTAGCCGATGGCAATGTAGAGGTAGTATTGTACGAAGACAACAACATCTCTGAGATCAGGAGCTTTGGTACCAATGCCGATGTAGCCGCAACTTCCATCACAGAAAAAAATGGCGTGGTAACCATCACCAACAAAAATAAAAAAGGACAAAAAGTGCTGGTATATGTTCCCGTAAATAACCTGGAAGTGATTGAAGCAAAAGGGTTTTCTAAAGTTAGTTCTGCCGCTCCTTTGTCATCTGCACAACTAACATTGGTAGTAACCGGCGAATGCTATTTCAACATCCAGGCAACAGGCAACATCGATGTATTGCAGGAAGTAGAAGGAGATGTAATGATTGAAAGAAAAAACACGGAAGCTGTTTAATAGTTCAGCTAATGCACATCAACTGCCAATGCAGGATTCAACCTGTAAGTTGATAAAAAAGTAAGACCCTGCCTCAGCAATAAAAAGCTATAGGCAGGGTCTTTAATTTAGGTGATAAAAATTCTTGTAATTCGTATTAATCCGTGTTATCAGCAATTTAACTAAAATCGCTGTCATTAAAATCATCTTCACCAAAAGATTGCGAGCCTATGTTCAGCATACTGCCCATCAGGTCTTTAAACTCGATCTTTCCATCCAGCACTTTTTTACTGATCATTGAATGCGAAGACAACCCATGCAGCACAAATTCCATCAGCATTGCCGTTTCCATTTCATTGGCAGTTTTATAATGTTTTTTCACCAACGCATGCAAGCCATCCACTTTGTATAACAACTGTACTTTATCAGCATCTTTCGTTTCAAAAAATAAATCCAAATGATTGCCACTGTCAAACCAGCGGGTGATTGATTTGTAAGGCATATCTGCCGGCGTTGCATCTTTGCCTCTCTTCTTCTTTGTATCAGGCGCAGGAAAATATTGCCCGAACAAAGTGCGAATCGATTTTTCCAATAAATTAAATGCTACCTGGTACGGACCTTCCTGCTCACCTTCATACACCAGTTCTATTTTACCGGTAATGGATGGAATGATACCAACCAGGTCGCTGATCCAAACCTGCGTTTTCTTCTCCGCATTAATGATCGCCCTTCTCTCCGCAGCGCTCACTGCATTTTCGTACGCCGCAATGGTAAGCCTGGCACTCACACCGCTTTTCTTGTCTACAAATTCGCTGCCCCTCGCTTCAAATGCTACCTGTTCTATTAACCTTTTGGCCAGGTCGCTGATGTTTACCACATTCGACTGGTCTTCGTAAATATTGGCCTCCTGTTCAGTTATGGCGAGCGATGTTTCAATCGACTTGGGATAGTGTGTTAATATCTGGCTTTCAATCCTGTCTTTCAGTGGCGTAACAATACTTCCACGGTTGGTATAATCTTCCGGGTTGGCAGTAAATACAAACATAACGTCTAAGGGTAAACGCAATTTAAAACCACGTATCTGCAGGTCGCCTTCTTCCAAAATATTAAACAGCGAAACCTGTATCCTCGCCTGAAGAT
>CAXTPJ010000545.1:0-3294 GCA_964245855.1 uncultured Ferruginibacter sp.
TGGCGGGGTAATGGCTGCCGTTAGTGGCGTTTTTTTCGCCTACATTGGTTTTGATGCAGTAAGTGTGCTGGCAGAGGAAAGCAAAAATCCGCAGCGTGACTTGCCAAGAGGTATGATCCTGTCGCTGGTTATCTGTACCGTTGTTTATATACTGCTTACGTTGGTATTGACAGGTGCGGTTAACTACCGTCATTTTGATGGCGTAGGCGATCCGCTCGCTTTTATTTTTGAGAAAGATAACCTCAACGTTGGCTGGATGCAATTCTTTGTAGCGATCGCTGCAGTTGTTGCTATGACGAGTGTGTTGCTGGTGTTTCAAATGGGTCAGCCACGTATCTGGATGAGCATGAGCCGGGATGGCTTGCTGCCGCCGGTGTTTCAAAAAATTCATCCCAAATTTAAAACGCCTTCCTTTTCAACAATTGTTACGGGAATGGTAGTCGGCCTGCCAATTTTATTTACGGATAAAACGTTTGTGCTCGACTTCACCAGTATTGCAACTTTGTTTGCTTTCGTATTAGTTTGCGGCGGTGTATTGCTGATACCACGAAAAGAAAAATTGCCGGGTAAATTCAATATTCCTTACATCAATGGCAAATTCATTTTCCCGTTGATTATTGTTGGTTCGATCTGTTTACTTGCTGCAACACAAAAAACATACTTTGCTGACCAAACAGACTTTTCTTTTCAACGTAAAGTAGCTGCCCTTGATTTAGCCATTCCCTCCAAGATCAGCGATTCAGCTTCAGCGCTTACCGGCATTCAACAATCGCTGCAACAAAATACCGGCGGCGATTCTGTGTTGATCAGGTTTACTGATAAATTCAACAACCAGCAGTTTGCCCTGGATAAAGTAAATGCTGCAAAGCAATTTGTATCTGACAATAACCCGGTACAATCCAAAACGGCGAAGGTTTCTACCATTATTTTCTGGCTGCTGATGATCGGGCTGTCTGTGCTTTCTTTTATAAAAAACTATTCACTCATCCCATTACTGGGTGTGGCAACCTGCCTGTATTTACTCACCGGTATGTCGTTGAACAACTGGTTGTGGTTTGGGGGCTGGCTGTTGTTGGGCCTGGTCATTTATTTATTGTATGGGTACAGGAAAAGTAAGCTGGCTTCGTAGTAATTTTTTAATACAATGATCATTAATGAATAAAATAACAAAAAAAATAAAATGAAAAAAGTTACAGGTGTGGGTGGTATTTTCTTTAAATGTAAAGACCCCAAAAAAATGACTGAATGGTACAAAGAAAATCTTGGCTTAAATACCAACCCTTATGGTGGGGCAACTTTTGAGTGGTACGAAGGAGACGATAATACAAAGAAAGCGCAAACCCAGTGGCAGCCTTTCCCGGAAACCACCAAATATTTTGAACCTTCTTTCATGGTTAATTACAGGGTTGAAAACCTGGAAGCCCTTGTTGAAGAATTAAAAAAGAACAATGTAACAATAGTAGATGAAATGGAAGAAGTGGATTATGGAAAGTTCATACACATTTTGGATGCAGAAGGAAACAGGGTACAGTTGTGGGAACCCAAAGATTGATTACTGAAATTTAAATAATTTGAAAAGGGTTATAAAAAATTAATAAAACACTTCTTATAATGAGAAGTGTTTTATGTTTCAAGAAGAAATATAAAAGGATAATTGTTTAAACCGCTTCTCCTTTTTCAACCACATCTGCAGTTTCACTTGAAGCAACTGTTGCGGCTGTGGCATTGGTAATGGTCAATAACATATCATTGCCCATGGAGAAAAGAAAATTTTCCTTTTTCAGCAAGGCTGCAATGGCATCGTTTTCCAGCAATACAAACAGCAGGTCGTTTGCAGTATGCCCTAATTTTTGACTGTAATTTTGCCTGCCTTTGTTGATCTCCATGTTGCTGAAATTAAATTTCAGCTTTCTGCCGCCTGCTGCCCGTTCAAAATCCGATGCATTGGTTTGAAGCGTCTGCGGTCCACTGGCAGAACGCTTGATGAGCATGATAATCACAGGCAGGTATTTCTTCCAGGTTTGCGTAAACATAATCTAACATTTTAAGAGCGGTGGTAAATAGTTTGAAGTCTGCGGGGCTTCGGGCTGTAAGTTACCCCAATTTTACGGGCAAAATGTAATTTATTTGTCCTCTTTCCTCATTTGGTTAATTTGTTCAGGGATGGCTTGCTGTAAAGCTGCAGCGGCATAACTTTGCAAAAAATACACAGCTACAAAAAATGAAATACGAGATAGGAGATAAAATTATAGTGCTGCATACAGAAGAAGATGGAAAAGTGGTAGAGATCATCAATGAAAAAATGGTGATGATAGAGGTGAAAGGCGTAAAATTCCCGGCTTATTTAGACCAGATCGATTTTCCTTATTTTAAAATGTTTACGGAAAAAAGGAAGGCTGAAAAGAAAAAGATATTCATTGATAACATCAAACCGGAAAAGGCAATTGCCAAAACGCAGGCCGACCAGGGCGTATTGATTTCTTTTATGCCAATTTTCGATAAAGATATTTTTGAGGATGATGTGGTGGAAAAATTTAAAGTCAGGTTGCTGAACCAGACCAATACCGCCTTCAACTTTAAATACACTTTATATTTTGGCGGGGAGAATAATTTTGAACTCAGCAATAATATTTCACCCTTCACTGATTTTTATTTGCATGATGTAGCGTTTGAAGACCTCAGCGATAACCCCCGGTTTCATTTTGAGTTTTCATTGACTAATCCGGAAAAGAAGAAAGCGCCTTACTACGAAGCATCATTGAAAATAAAAGCCAAACAACTCTTTAAAAAGATTGAAGAGTTGCAGGAAAAAAACGAACCATCTTTTTCTTATTTATTATTTGATGAATATCCTGATAAAGTAGAAGAAGAAAGGGTTGACCTGAGCAAATTGGGCAACGCCGGTTTTAGGGTATATGATGCCGGAAAAGTGAGGGAACATTTAGCACCGGCCCGTTCGGTAGTTGACCTGCACATTGAAAAATTGACGGATAGCTGGAAGCACCTCAGCAATTTTGAGATATTGACGATACAATTGAAAGAGTTTGAGAAATACTACGACCTGGCGGTATCGCATTATCAGCCATCACTCACCATTATCCATGGTGTTGGTACCGGAAAGTTAAGGGATGAAATACATGAAATACTCCGAACAAAAAAAGAAGTAAAATCTTTTGTAAACCAATATACAGCGGCGTATGGATATGGGGCAACGGAGATTTATTTTGGCTACTGATTTTGGTGAAAGGTCAATGGTGAAAGGCCAATCAATGCATTAACTTAATAACTTTTTTC
>CAXTPJ010000546.1:0-3293 GCA_964245855.1 uncultured Ferruginibacter sp.
GTTATTTCTTAAATGCTTTCATCAAAGGAAAGGTGTATATAGCAGAAGTAAAAAAACAGGGCAATGCGATCGACCTGTTAGCCCTCGCAGGAAACTTTACAGAGGCTTATGTTAAAAGCCCTGCCGATCTAAGGGTAGCCATCGTTCATCATTATAAATCGAGGGCAATGCCTTTGTACGACGAATGGTTTGTGTTAAAAAACCTTCAAAAGGTTAAGTAACAATACCGGGTTGGTAATTGTTTTGTTACCAGCTTTAGTAATGCTGTTGAGCTTCACAGGCGTCGCACTCTTGTACAGTAAATCATATATCAGCAAAATTCACTTCCTTGAATGTTAAGCAATTGCAGAACCATTGGTATTAAATGCTAAATACACAACCGCAAGTAAACCAGGTTTTGTAAATTTACCCTTCATTAAAACGCTTGCTATGCAACACAGCCGGATTGCTGGTATTGGTATGTATGTACCCAAAAACGTAGTTACCAATAACGACCTCACCAAATACATGGAAACTTCCGATGAATGGATAAAGGAACGCACCGGTATCAAAGAGCGGCGCTATGCCCACCGTACAGGAGAAACCACCACCACCATGGGCGTTGAGGCAGCGACAATCGCAATTGAAAGGGCAGGCATAACAGCACAGGATATCGACTTCATTGTTTTTGCTACGCTTAGTCCCGATTACTATTTTCCCGGTTGTGGCGTGCTGGTACAGCGTGCCATGAAAATGAAAGAAATTGGCGCACTGGATATCCGCAACCAATGCAGCGGTTTCGTATATGCGTTGTCGGTAGCCGACCAGTTTATCAAGACCGGTATGTACAAAAACATACTGGTAATTGGCAGTGAGAAACATTCTTTCGGACTGGATTTTAGTACCAGGGGCAGGAACGTATCCGTTATATTTGGCGATGGAGCCGGTGCAGTAGTGTTGCAGCCCGCTGCAAAAGAAGGACAGGGAATACTTAGCACCCACCTGCACAGCGATGGTGAAAGTGCCGAAATACTGGCCATGTACAATCCCGGTACACATGCCAATCACTGGACCAAAAACAAACTGGCCGATTTTGATGAAGCCGAAGCAGGGCAAATGTTCATGAGCAAAGCCATGGTAGAAAAGGATCAAAATTTCCCATTTATGGACGGGCCGGCAGTTTTTAAAAAAGCGATTGTAAAATTCCCGGAAGTAGTAATGGAAGCACTTGCTGCCAACGGCTTAACCACTGCTGATATTGATATGCTGATACCACACCAGGCTAATCTTCGTATTGCACAATACGTTCAGCAAACATTGCAACTGGCAGAAGGTAAAGTGTATAACAATATCCAGCAGTATGGCAATACAACTGCAGCATCAGTACCCATTGCATTATGCGAAGCCTGGGAAAAAGGAAAAATAAAAGAAGGCGACCTGGTTTGCCTGGCTGCATTTGGCAGTGGCTTCACCTGGGCAAGCGCCCTGATCCGTTGGTAACAAACCATCGGTTTAATTATTTCGTATGTAGGGTGCTGCTGAACTAATCCATCAACAGTACAAATTGTAAATTAAATCCGTATCCAAACCAATTCCCACCAAAAAATACCTATCATTGCAGACTTTTTAAAAATGTCTAATGTGATACAGCATCTTACCCTGTTGTACCAAAAGAAAGAAAATGACCCGTAAAATTATTTACCTTATCAACCCTATTTCCGGCACTAAAGGAAAAGAAAAGCTGCTGCAACTGATCAAAGAAAAAACAGCCAGCCGCAACATTCCTTTTGAAATTTTAGCCACCAATGCGGAAGGTGATTATTTTTTTCTCAAAGAAAAAATTGAGCATGAAAACATCACTGACATCATTGTTTGCGGCGGTGATGGAACAGTGAGCCAGGTAGCAGGTGTATTGATAGATGAACCGGTCAGCATAGGCATCATCCCGATGGGTTCAGGTAATGGCTTGGCGTTGGCGGCAAAAATTCCGGCCAATCCTGCAAAGGCACTGGAGTTAATTTTCACCGGTAAAGCTTCTTACATTGATTCCTTTTTTATCAATAGTACTTTTAGTTGTATGCTTTGCGGTCTTGGTTTTGATGCCCAGGTGGCGCATGATTTTGCAGCGAAAGGAAAACGTGGCTTGTTCAATTATGTAAAACAAACCATGAGCAATTTTTTTTCGGCACAGCCTTATTCTTTTGATATTGTAAACAAAGGCAAATCATTTAATACGGCTGCTTATTTTATTAGCATTGCCAACAGCAACCAGTTTGGTAACCAGGTTACCATTGCGCCACAGGCCAGCCTTTCAGATGGTTTGCTGGATGTAGTGGTGGTAAAAAAAATGAGTAAGCTGCGGTTGCTGTGGGCGCTTACCAAACAGATAAGAAAGGGGCAGGTAGATGAACACATTGAAAAAACCTACCACAATAAAGATGTATTGTATTTTCAAACACCCCGGCTGATCATACACAATCTTGGCAACGCCCCTATCCACATTGATGGCGACCCTGCCGATACTGCCAGAAAGTTTTCCATACAGGTAATACCGCAGGCTTTTAAATTGATACAGCCTTGATTCATCGGCCTATGATCACCAATAAACTGTTTAAAATAATTGTTGATTTTGAGTTGCAGTGGTGAAAGCTGAATTATAAATAACCGTACAAGAGTGATTATTATTTCCTTTCCCCAAAAGGAAATAATAACAAAATCATATTTGCCAATGAAGCTGAACAATGTTCCCAAAACCTGTAACAAAAAGCAACTTATAAACTCAACGAGTTTTAAGTTGATAATTTTTTCTGCCCGAAAACATTTAAATCAGTTATCCGTTGTAACTTACTTTTAAATAATTTTATAAAAATATTATACGATGAGGAGTGTTGCCAACATTTTAAAAAACAAAGCCACTGCAGCTAATTTTATAGCGCCCGGTGCAAAAGTGATAGAAGCCCTGCACCTGATGAATTCGGTTAACCTGAGTTACCTCGTGGTAAAAGATGGTGATACTTTTAAAGGCATTTTTTCTGAACGGGATTATAGCCGCAATGTAATTTTGAAAGGCCTGCACAGCGATAAGGCTACTGTGTCTGAAGTGATGAGTACCACTTTGCCTTCGGTAGGTTTACAGGATACTGCGGAAACATGTATGCAATTGTTGAACAATCACAAGACACGGTACCTGATCGTTTTTGATGATAACAAAGAATACCAGGGTGTGGTAACCATCAACGATATTTTAAGAGAAGCGATTGAAAATAAAGAAATGGTTTTTGACGAATTGGCCATACTACAATCAGCAGAAATGC
>CAXTPJ010000547.1:0-3291 GCA_964245855.1 uncultured Ferruginibacter sp.
CACGGACTGGAACTGATTGCTTCAGAAAATTTCACCTCGCTGCAGGTGATGGAAGCTTCGGGTTGTGTTATGACCAATAAATATGCAGAGGGCTATCCCGGCAGGCGCTATTATGCCGGCTGCGAACTGGTAGATCAGACAGAACAACTGGCCATTGACCGTATCAAGCAAATTTTCAATTGCGATTATGCCAATGTGCAGCCACACAGCGGTGCACAGGCCAACGCTGCCGTAGCTTTGGCTGTACTGCAACCCGGCGATAAAGTATTAGGCCTCGACCTCAGCATGGGCGGCCATTTAACCCATGGCAGCCCGGTAAACTATTCCGGCAAATTATACGAAGCCCATTTTTATGGCGTAGTAAAAGAAACCGGCCTGGTAGATTATGAAATGCTGGAACAAAAAGCCCGGGAATTTAAACCAAAACTCATCTTCTGCGGCGCCAGTGCTTACAGCCGTGACTGGGATTATGCCCGCATTAGAAAAGTGGCCGACGAAGTAGGTGCTTTTGTGCAATGTGATATGGCACACCCGGCCGGGTTAATCGCCAAAGGCCTCTTATCTTCTCCATTTGAACATTGCCATTTTGTTACCAGCACCACCCACAAAACATTGCGTGGGCCAAGGGGCGGCATCATTTTAATGAAAAAAGATTTCGACAACCCTTTTGGATTGAAAGATGTAAAAGGAAATATCCGCCCGATGAGCAACCTGATGGACATGGCTGTTTTTCCGGGCATACAGGGCGGGCCGCTGCAACACATTATTGCGGCTAAAGCAGTAGCTTTCGGCGAAATATTGACCGATGAATTTACTACTTACGCCAGCCAGGTGATCAGCAATGCGCAGGCAATGGCCAAAGCATTTGTTGAAAAAGAATATCAACTCATCAGCAGCGGCACCGATAACCATTTAATGCTCATCGACCTGCGCAATAAAAACATCAGCGGCAAAAAAGCAGAACAGGCACTGGTTAAAGCTGATATCACGCTCAATAAAAACATGGTGCCTTTTGATGACAAGAGCGCTTTTGTTACCTCCGGTATCCGCATCGGTACACCTGCCATTACAACCCGTGGTTTAAAGGAAACGGATATGCAGTTCATTGTAAACATGGTAGACAATGTGCTGATGAATGCAGATGATGACAATGTGATCAGCAGCATACGCAAACAGGTAAATGAGTTTATGGGGCAGTTTAGTTTGTACCCGCAGTTAGGTTGATTTTTGATGTGTGATGTGTTAGCGCTTTAAGAATATTTGCAGTTCAATCTTTTTCGTAAAGCAATCACAAGGACTAAAACTGCTAAGAAATGGAATGATTTGAAACCTTCCTTTCTTTGCTTAAAATTTCCATCAACTTCACAGTGGTATAAATTATTCGTGTTCATTCGTGCATTCGTGGCAATAACATTTACAGCAATCCATAAAACTGGATGGCTTTTTTACCGGGCTTTACAGCTTTTGCTCCAATTCATTTAATTTCGCTGCAAACTTTTCTTATGTTACAACGCATACAAACGATCTGGTTTTTGCTTGCAGGATTTGCAGTACTGGCAACTTTAAAATTGCCTTATTTCAGCGGTATTAACCAGCCGGGTGTTGAGTACAAAGAACTCACCGGTATTTCCGGCGGCATTTTGATCATGCTGGTAACCATCACCATTGCAGTGATAGCTTTTGTATCCATTGGCTTATACAAAACAAGGGTCATCCAGCTCCGGCTGGCCGTAGTGGGCATTGCGCTGGAAGGATTGCTGATTTTTTTGTACTACCGCCATGTATCGGTATTTACGCAGGGTACTTATTCCCTCACCTCAATTTTACACATGCTGGTAGTATTGTTCTTTGTACTGGCTGCCCGTGGCATCAATAAAGATGAGCGCCTGATTAAAGACAGCGACAGGCTGAGATAAACTTGCTTTTACCCAATCTACCCACACCTCTATTTTAGAGTATTGCAGTACGCCTTTTTTTAAATAATTTCACCCCAATTTAGTACCCTCCTCAAAAAACAAAGCCCCTCAGGATTTATTTTTATTGCTCTGCGTTATCCCGGATAATGTGTGGCCATTCTTTTATTTTAACATTGAAATACATGAAAAAAATCTACTCGCTGGCGGCGATGTTGCTGCTGTTTTCTGCAGCTAACGCACAACTCATCCTTAACACGCAATTCATCAACCCCTGTGGTGGTGATGAACACAACGAATTCATTGTAGCAAAAACAGGCCCGCTATCTGTCAACATTGCCGACATTGCTTTCGGTTCTTACAACCCATCGTCCAATTCCAATGGGGTTGGCGGTACAGCCGTTGTTAATTACAATTACTGGTGGCGTGGCAACAATGCCGTATCAACGCCTTATCCCACTTTTTCCAATTTTCCGAATGAATCCTGTGGCGATGGATTGAGTTGTTATGGTTTTTTGTATCCATCTTCGGCAGCAGACAATGTTGACATTACCACGCTCATCAACCAGCTAAATACCATTGCCGGCTGCAATGTTTTTTTACCCGTTCCTTCAACAGATGTTTTGCCTGCCAACAGCAACATCATCTTTTCCTGGGAGCCGGTTACAGGGGTACGTCTGCCCTTTGTGGGTTCGATAATGCTGCTGCCAATTTAAACTTCAGCAACCATTGCAACAGCGGTGTTCCGCAGGCTACTTATTATGTTGTGTTTGGTACCGGAAGCGGCGCCGGCGCTAATTGCACCAACACAACCGGTGGTTATTTCAGTAACAGCAGCCGAAGGATCAGCAGCCTGCACACTTTTAATGGCACCGGTGATACGTTGCTGGCTGCAAGCTATACTTCTTCTTTTCAGGATTACGATCCGGGTGGCGGCGCACCAACCGGCAATGCAGGCATTATTGTTCCTGACCCTAATGGTGGCACCGGTACAACGTGGATTAACAACCAGGGTTGCGTACCTTTTCCAAGCACCATCCTTGCCATCAAATTCGATTACTTTACCGGCGTGTTGAAAAACAAAAAAGCAGCATTAAAATGGAGAAGCACTTACGAAGAAAACATCCACAATTTCATACTGGAAAAATCTTTGAACGGTAAAGATTTCAGCCCGCTTAAAACTGTTGCACCTAAGAATATTTCCGGCGCTGTGTACATATCAGATGACGACAACCTGGCCACCGGTTACAACTTTTATCGCCTAAGAGTGAATAACCTTGATGGTACGGTTGACCGTTCTGCCATTGTAAAGATCAATTACAACAAAGGCACAACATCTAACTGGTTCATTTATCCCAATCCTGCAGAAGGCAATGCT
>CAXTPJ010000548.1:0-3287 GCA_964245855.1 uncultured Ferruginibacter sp.
ATCAAGAAAAATGTTTTTCGAACTTGGACTTCCTTTAACTAATTATCGAGTTAATGCTATGGAACATGTTGAAAAAGCAAGTGATAACTACGACAGTTTAGAAAGATTACAAATAAAAAAATATTATTTTTCAGAATCGAAAGATTTTTTTCCTAACGGGTTTTCAAAAGAATTGATTTCTCCCTACGGAGAAAATTTATCGGAAGTGATCAACTCAACGTTCAAGTTAAAAAAAGATGTAGTAGAGTTATTCAAAGTATATGACCTAAAATATGCAACTGATGAAAACAACAATATTAGGATTGTTAAAGAGAATAAAGATCAAGAAATTAAAATTTTTCCATATATCCAAATCGCAGATACTCTACAAAGATTAATTTTTTACAAAGCTGCAATTTTAAGTAATAATGATTCGGTTTTAATTTTTGAAGAACCAGAAGCACACATGTTTCCTCCGTACATCAAAAAGTTAACAACAGATATTTTATCAGATAAAACAAACCAGTTCTTTTTGGCAACACATAGTCCTTATGTTTTGGATGAATTAATTTTGGATGCCGGGGAAGATTTGGCTGTTTACCTGGTGGATTATAAAAGTGGGGAAACAATTATTCATTCATTGAGTAAGGATGATTTAAGCGAGATAAGACAATACGGAGTTGATTTGTTCTTTAATATAGAAAGTTACCTGAAGCATGGACAAGTCAATCATTCCTGAATGCTTTGCTGATACGCTATTGATTGAAACATTGGTGCCAACAAAAACTGGATACAATCATCAACATAACTGTTTCAAAGTAGAAGCAACAATGAAAAGATTGAATAATAGCTTTGCATTGGGGATTATTGATAAAGATAAAAAGCAGATCAGGTACCTGGAGAAATTTAAAGTAATTGACGAAGTGCCGGGCGATTTAATTTTGTGGCGGCATGCGGAAAAGGAAGTTCATCATTGGATTATCCAGATTTGTCCGGCGCTGGAACGGTTGATTCTAAAAATATGTGAGGCAGAAAATATTGACCTGAGTGATTTTGGAGAGAATGTTTTGGATGGGCTTAAATATTTTACCAAGTCAACAGCAAGGTTGGCTAATCCGAAATTGCAAACTTTATTTAACCAGATCAATCAACAGAAAGAAAATGTGCAAGTGAAGAAACTAAAAGCCTGGATTAAAATTTTGAAAGAAAGAAACTATCAAGCAGATATAAACGAACTAAGAAATGCCTGAAGAAGTAAAAGCACCACCATCCACCTTTAAAGTTACCATCGATAATATTTCGCTGGATGTGGCACCGGGTACAACTATATTAAATGCTGCACGCCAGATCGGCGGCGATGTTACACCGCCTGCAATGTGCTACTACAGCAAATTACAGGGCAGCGGTGGTAAATGCCGTACCTGCCTGGTAGAAGTGGCAGCAGGTTCAACGGCCGATCCAAGGCCGATGCCTAAACTGGTAGCCAGTTGCCGCACTACGGTGATGGATGGCATGATCGTAAAAAATATTACCAGCGATAAAGTAAAAGATGCAAGGGCAGGAGTGGTGGAATTTTTATTGCTGAACCATCCGCTGGATTGTCCGATCTGCGACCAGGCCGGTGAATGTCATTTGCAGGATTTGGGTTACGAACATGGAAAAGAAGGCACCCGTTACGAATTTAAGCGCCGTACTTTTGAGAAAGAAGATATTGGCCCATACATTCAACTTCACATGACCCGTTGCATACTTTGTTACCGCTGTACTTATGTAGCAGACCAACTGACTGAAAAAAGGGTACATGGTATTTTAGACAGGGGAGAACATGCAGAGATTTCTACTTATATTTCTAAAGCGATTGACAATGAATTTAGCGGCAACATGATTGATGTTTGCCCGGTAGGCGCACTGACTGATAAAACATTCCGGTTTAAAAACAGGGTGTGGTTTACCAAACCGGTAGAAGCCCACAGGGAATGTACCACGCCGGGTTGCTGCGGCAAAACTACTTTATGGCTGCGTGGCGATGAAGTGTTTAGGGTAACCGCAAGAAAAGATGAATGGGGCGAAGTGCAGAGCTACGATAACAAGCCAGGCTGGATATGCAATACCTGCCGCTTTGATAAAAAGAAGACAAGCGATTGGGTAATTGAAGGGCCAACAAAAGTAAACCGCCATTCGGTTATTTCGCAAGGGCATTATGTTGGTGTAGTAAAGCCAAAAGAAACCATACAGGAAGTAATGGGAGGCAGAGAGCCGAGGTTGCTGATGGATATTCATGATGAAAGTGAAGTAAACAAACCACACATTCATTTGAGCCAGATTAACGGGCCGGCGCATTCAACGGATTTTAATAAATAATCAACCTGTTTTAAAACAGGTATACTAGTATTGACCAACTATGCTTTTACAAATTGACCTTCCTTTGCTTATAGAAAAACTGGCACTCATCGTGGTGGTGGTAATGTCGTCGCTGGTGATTGCTATGTATGCTACTTTCGGCGAACGCAAAGTGGCTGCGATTATGCAGGACAGGCGCGGGCCAAACAGGGCAGGGCCTTTTGGCTTATTGCAGCCTTTGGCCGATGGCTTGAAATTGTTTTTTAAAGAGGAGATCATCCCTAATTTTTCCTCTAAATTTTTATTTATACTTGGTCCTTGTTTGGCAATGTTGACGGCCATGATGACCGGCGCAGTTATTCCCTGGGGAGATAAAGTGCATTTTTTTGACCGGGATATTTCCTTGCAGATTGCTGATGTTAACATTGGTATTTTGTATGTGTTTGGCGTTGTGAGTATGGGTGTGTATGGCATCATGATCGGTAGCTGGGCAAGTAACAATAAGTTTTCACTGATGGGTGGATTGAGGGCAGCTTCGCAGATCATCAGCTACGAACTGGCAATGGGTATTTCGCTGATTGCTTTGCTGATGGTAACGGGAACGCTTAGCCTGAAAACAATGGTAGGTTTTCAAATGGATGGTTACTGGAACATTGTTAAACAGCCGCTTGGATTCCTCATCTTTTTGATTTGTGTTTTTGCAGAATGTAACCGTACACCATTTGATTTGCCGGAAGCAGAAAATGAATTGATTGGTGGTTATCATACCGAATATTCTTCCATGAAATTGGGCTTTTTCCTTTTTGCTGAATACATCAATATGTTCATCAGCAGTTCGGTGATGGTGAGTTTGTTTTTTGGTGGATATGATATTCCGTTTGTAATCGATGCCCACATGACCGAGAGCCTTGGTGAAAACGGGGCGGCTCTGCTGCATACTTGTTCTTTGCTTGCGCACGCTGTATTCT
>CAXTPJ010000549.1:0-3276 GCA_964245855.1 uncultured Ferruginibacter sp.
ACTTTTGGATCGGCAGTAAAATCTACGAGGTTTATGCCTGCAAAACCTACAGAATCTACACAGGCATCCGGCGACAATTGTATACCGCTTACTTTTGCCGGCGGCCTCACCGTTAGCGGAATGGTAAAGTTGGTGGTAAACACATTCCCACAACTATCTTTAGTAATAACAGTATATGTTTTACCCCCCGGCAATGGAGGTATTTCAAAACCTGAAAGCGAATTGTAACCAGGTGTTAATACAAAACCTGCACTGGTATCCTCTGCAACAATCGAATTAGTCAGCACATCGGTTATCTGAACGGTGAATGGAGCTTTACCATACGTAGGTACATCATTAAAACCATAACAGAACGGGCCGTTTAAATCGTACGTTATATGCGTACTATAATCGCAACCAACAAATTCGTTATTGATGATGCTGCAAAAATAAAATGGCTGAGAAGCTAAATAATTAGTGTAAGCAGTGTTACCGCAGGCGTCTGTAATGGTAGCCTGTATATAATTGCCGTAGGTAAACGGGGTAAGCAATTGCTGTATCACAAAATAACCATTGGCTGCACTGGTATCTACTTTGGTTGGACTGGTAGTGGTAAAAGTGCCGGCGTTGGTTATAAAAGTACAGGTAATGGGGAACCGGTACGCACCGGATTGCAGGGGTAAAACAAACATGGCTGAATCACAACCGATGATATTGATTTGTGCCAGGTAATCAAGGGCAGTAAGGTTATTAACGGGTACATCCGGCACTGTAGCTACGATTGTCCTGAAACTTCCACAGGCGTCTGTAACCCTTACTGTATAATTGCCGGCTATTAAATTATAAAAGGTATCATTGGCCTGCGACGGCATCACAATAGGCGACGGCGAAATCAGTTCCCAGGTGTAAGGCCCGTTACCGGTTCCGGGCGTTAAATTGCCAACCACCATTCCATCGCTTCCACCGTGGCAATAAGGGCTTGTACCAAATGGATTAAAATCAAGCTGCTGGTAGTTACCCGTTACCGTTATGTTTTGCGTAGCTGTTTCTGATGCTGCATTGATCACCCGGATGGTGTAAAATCCGGGCGGCAAAGAATTAAATTGATTGCTTGTCTGCATGCCCTGCGTTACCGGCCCTGCAATGATGCTGTATAAAATGGCAGGCGCATTGGTGGTGGCGTAAACAGTAATGCTTCCATTGTTAGGACAAGTGCTGGCAGCGGTTTTTACAGAGTCGACCTGGATAGAGGCTAAAGAGAGTTTTGGCAACACAATACTTACAATCAACAAACAAAACAGCAATAAGCTTTTATAAAAAAAGTTGCGGGGATGATAGTTCATTAGTAATGGTTGCTCACAAGATACTTAAAACATTGATATGACAGCCTGATACTTCAACTACATTTTCAATCATAACCTTTTCATAAAGAATATCATTGTTTGACCGGCAAAAGTTTTTCATGGCATCGGCATTGGCGACGCTCCGTTCAAATTCAGTTTTTCAATTTGGCTTTTTAAATCAGCTTAATCCATTTCAATCAGTACCTGGAAAGCTGAACCGCTTTCAGCGGAAGTTTATGTTTACACCAATCCGCCGGTGTATCTTATATTAAATTGGTGTGCTGATACTGGATTTATGTGGTACCAGCAAAAGAATCCCGTTACCAATCTGGTTAAAGGCAAATGATACCATACGGTTTGCAGAATACAGTTCTTCTTACAATTACTTCGGCAATTATTTCGTCTCCATAACGGAATTTAGTGTGATGCAATAAACTGTTTCTTTAAAATAAAAAATGCGATCCCGAATGAACAGGATCGCATTTTTATTTAAGACTGTATAATTTATAACGTAGCCATATCAATTACAAAACGGTAACGCACATCTCCTTTTTCCATACGTTCGTAAGAAGGGTGAATGTCTTTAATATCGATTATCTCAATATCGGATACAATATTGTTTTCGGCACAAAAATCAAGCATTTCCTGTGTTTCAGCAATGCCGCCGATGCCAGAACCGGCAACGCTTTTGCGGCCTCCCAATAAACTAAAGGCTGAAATTTCGGCTGGTTTTGGAGGCGCCCCAACACAAATATGAACACCATCTGTTTTTAGTAAAGACAGGTACATATTAAAATCATGCACCGCAGAAACCGTATCCAGGATAAAATCAAAAGAATTCTTTGCAGCGTTCACCTGGGCTTCATCGGTAGTTACTACAAAATGATGCGCACCTAATTTTTTGGCATCTGCTTCTTTTTTTGGAGAGGTACTCAGTACGGTAACATCAGCACCAAAAGCAACCCCAAATTTTACCGCCATGTGGCCCAGTCCGCCCAAGCCAAGTACAGCCAGCTTATGGCCTTTGCCTACTTTCCAGTGGCGCAATGGAGAATAAGTGGTAATGCCGGCACACAATAACGGCGCAACTGCTGCCAGGTCTAACTTATCAGATACATGCAATACAAAATCTTCATTCACTACAATGGTGTTTGAATAACCACCATAAGTTGGCGTCTTTTTATCCTGCTCCAGTCCATTGTAGGTTTGCGAACTTCCATTAAGGCAATACTGCTCCAGGTCACGCTTGCAGTTTTCACAAACCCTGCAGGAGTCAACCAGGCAGCCGGTTCCGGCAAGATCGCCTACTTTAAATTTGGTAACGTGGTCGCCTACTTTTACCACACGCCCAACAATCTCATGTCCCGGCACCATCGGGAAAATACCCGGGAACCAATCGTTTTTGATCTGGTGTAAATCGGAGTGGCAAACGCCACAAAATAAAATATCGAACTGAACATCATGCGGGCCTACTTCCCTCCTGTCAAATGTCCAGGGGGACAGCGGCGTATGTTCGTTTTGGGCAGCATAAGCTTTAGTTTCAATCATGTTGGTGTAGTTTAATTTTTATTGGTGAGGAACATCATAACAGTGCGCCATTATTTTTGTTTATCACAGTTCAACATTTAAAGCAGAAAATGTATGATTCGAACAATAAGTTATCAAATCCTTCGTTTGGTGACCAGAAATTAGTCCCTATACCCAGAAGGATAACAATATCCTTCTGGCAGGCTAATTTTTTGTCGTTTCTGAAAAATGTGACAATTTTCTACAAATAAAGTGGCCGATCTTTCTTCTATTTGCAAAAAAAGTGACACCTCTACAACCTTAATAATCCCACAAGATGAGCCAGAGCGAAATTTACGAAGCTGCTGCAGGCAAGCTTTTGAAAGACCAACAAGCTTTCTTTGATGCCAATCCGGCTGAAAAAGAACGCTTACTTTTCAATGCATTC
>CAXTPJ010000550.1:0-3272 GCA_964245855.1 uncultured Ferruginibacter sp.
CAGTCATAGAAAAGGATGTGTATTGTTTGCAGTAAATATTTCCATTGATAAAGGAGAGTTCGTTTACCTTGTTGGTAAAACCGGTACCGGGAAAAGCAGCCTGCTAAAAACCATGTATGGGGATTTGGAACTGACAGAAGGAGAGGGATGGGTAGTAGGATATAACTTGAGAGAATTAGACTGGAAAAAGGTTCCTTTTCTTCGCCGGAACTTAGGTGTGGTGTTCCAGGATTTTCAATTGTTGACAGACAGGAATGTAAACGATAACCTGAAATTTGTGTTGAAAGCCACCGGTTGGAAAGATGAGAAATTAATGGATGAAAAGATCGCCGATGTGCTGGATAAAGTAGGCTTAAAAACGAAAGGTTTTAAAATGCCTTTTGAATTGAGCGGCGGTGAGCAGCAAAGGGTAGATGTGGCAAGGGCTTTATTAAATTCCCCTAAATTGATCCTTGCCGATGAGCCGACTGGTAACCTTGATCCTGAAACCAGTGATGAGATCATGCAGTTGCTTTTCCAGATCTGTAAAGATTATTCCACCACCATTGTAATGGCTACCCATGATTATATTGTGATCAACAAATTTGCCGCCCGGACAATTAAAACCGAAGGTGGAAAAGTGTGGGACAATGCAACGGTGAAAGTGTAGTGAGGAAGTTTAGGGTTTAGGGGTTTAGAAAGTTTAGCGAAGGGAAACTTCAAGTAAATAAATGGATTTTCACAAATCAGTATCACAATTGCATTTTATCATTCGTGACAGTTAGTGCATTCGTGGCCAACAATTATCTTACTTTGCTTCTTTGCCTTTTAGCGCCTTTGCGTGAATTACGACCAGATCAACTCAACAATCTTTTCTGCATTCTTTTTATTATCATTTAACTCGGCCAGTAAACTGCTGCGTTTAATTTTTTCATTTTCATCAAAAGGCATTTTATAGAGGTATTTGATGGCAGTGATAAAATCATCCGCATCTTCTGCCATACAGCAAAGCCCATTCAATCCGGAACCATCAACCCCTGCTTTATTTACCACGCAATGCCGGCCACTATACAATGCATTCAATAGTTTTAATTTTACCCCGGTATTATTAAAAGAAGGAAGGATGTTGATCTGTGCTTTAGCAATAATATCTTGCATTTCCTGGTGGCCAGGGTTAGCAACCAGGCAAACATGCTCATGTTCACGGGTTAAAAACTCCAGCCGTTGAGAAGGATATTTTCCTGCAATAACAAACGGCACCGGTAATTTACTGAACACATTTTGCATCAACCAAATAACTGCCTCCTCATTTTCGTTGATGGATAAATTGCCGTGGTACAAACAATAGCAGCCCGTTCCGGATTTTGCCGTTACTTTATCCCAACCTACAAAGGCCGGCAAAAATTGCACATCGGTAGCATGCAATTCTTTTTCATAATCGGCTTTATCGGTTTTGCTCAAAGCCAGTAAAGTATGGTGCTGACAAAGTTTGGCTTCGTATTTTTTTAGCTGTTTGCTTTCCCACATATAATATAAACGGTCAAAAAATTTCTTTTCATGTTTTGCCAGTTGACCATAATATTTATACTCCGCATTGTGCAACCGCACCAACACTTTTCGCCCCTGCAACTGGTTGTGCTGCAAAAAATATGTGCAGTGAATGCCTTCTAATAAAATGGGGTAGTTATCCTGCAATAAATTTTTTAATAACGCCTCTACTTTTCGGGAAGCAACCATATAAGGCGTGGTAAATGAGAAACCAGATAAATGTAGTTTACGTGGATAATAATGAACCGATTCGCAATATTGATTGAGGATTGGTGCTGGTTGGCGGTTCTTTGTAAAGCAATGCAGGTGGATCTTTATACCCAGTTTGTGCAACCAGCAAATTTTATAAAACTGATCAATGGCGCCGCCATAATCAGCGGGTGCAGGCACGTCAAGCGTTACGATATGTAAGTGTTTATCCAAGTAGCTGTTTATAAAAAGCCAGTAATGTAGTTTCTTCTTTTTGCCAGTTGTACATTTCTTTTGCCTTTATGCAGTTTTTCCTTAGCGCTTCATACATAACTTCATCAGTCAGTAAATTGTTCAGCGATGCCGCAATGTTTTTTGGTGAGAGGTCGGTTATCAACACCGCCACATTTACTTTGTTGTTAATTTCTTTATAGGCAGGAAAGCCGGAACCCAATTGAGGGATGCCGGCGTGGATATAGTCAAAAAATTTATTGGCCAATGAAAGGTAATAACTCAACCCATTGTTTTCTACCAGGTTAATGCCGATATACGCCTGTTGCGTTATCAACCTTAATTCATCCGGTTCAATATTTCCTTTAAAAATTATTTTGTCCTGTAACTGATGTTGTTTCACCAATTGTGTAGCCTGCTCTATGAAATTCCCGGTGCCACAAATGATCAACGTGCAATCCACTGCTTTCATGGCTGGAATAAGGGTTTCAAAACTCCGCCCTTCGTTTACTGCTCCCTGGTATAAGAAGTATTTTTCTTTTCTAACTACAGCGGTAATTGCTTTCATCAATGGGACATTCCTGATAACTCCATAATCCACGCCGTACATCTTTTTAAACTCTGCAGCTATGGGTTGATTGACAGTATATCCTGCTGTAAATTGCGGTACAGCGTATCGTTCAATTGTCTTCCAAATCTTATAAATAGAAGGCCGGGAAACAATTTCTTTCATCTCACAAAACAATTCATGGGCATCATATACCCGTTTTATTTTTTTTATTTTGGAAATGAAAAGACAGGGCAGGATGGTGTCCACGTCAATAGCGCAAATACAATCCATCTGTTGAAACAGGAGATAAAAAAATAACCGGAGATTGTATTCTGCATAAAACAGTTTTCCTTTTTGAAACCAGCAAGCCAATCTTTTTTGTTGAAACGGCATTTGTTTCAGCGGAATGGAGGCGCTCATTTTTCGTCCAACCAGCACCACCTCATAACCGGCATTGCTCAACGAAGTACATATCCGGATCATACGCTGATCATAACTTAAATCGCTGGTTACCGTAAAAAAATGGTTGTTGGTTTCAAAAATTGTATGGCTGTTTTGGTAAAGTTGGAGGATAAAAAACGAATGAAAATGTTTATTGTTTTGCCAGGAATGAAAACTGGCTGCTTATTTTAGGCATAAATAGTTGTATTTACTTAAAAAATGATTATAAAAGGCTCTCAAATTCAATATTTTTGTGTACTTTCGCCACCGAATAAAAAAGAAAATTAACAAAGACGTTATTAAAAACAAAGAAATGCCTTACTTAACAATTGAA
>CAXTPJ010000551.1:0-3269 GCA_964245855.1 uncultured Ferruginibacter sp.
CGCTGATGGTGCGTTAGAAATCAGCTCACAGCATGGTACACTTGATGCTGTATTGGTGAAGATTATTCCGCTGTAAACTGCCAGCACATTTATTCTTTTAAGCTCAAACATAATTTTTATTATTTTTAAGCCGAAAACCTTAACTAACTGCAATGAAACTCTATATCCGAAACATGGCTTGCGAAAGCTGTAAAGTACTGGTAAAAGAAGAACTGGAAAAACTCAACATCCATCCACTACACGTTGATTTGGGGGAAGTAGATACGAAAGAGAATATTTCCGACAAAAAATTAGACCAATTCAATGCTGCCATCAAAAAAGCAGGACTCGAAATTGCCCAAACAAAAGAAGGTGTACTGGCCGACCAGGTGAAAGCATTCATCATTGAATATGTAAATAACCTCGACAAAATAAACATCAAATTATCGGCCTACCTCAGCAAAAAGCTGCATGCAGACTATGCGTATTTATCCAGTCACTTTTCTGCCATGCAGGCCAATACCATCGAACAATATACCATTGCCTTAAAGATAGAAAAGGTAAAAGAAATGCTGGTGCTGGAAGGATTATCCCTTACAGAAATTGCAGATAAACTGCATTACAGCAGCGTGGCGCACCTCTCCCACCAGTTTAAAAAAGTAACCGGTTTGCCTGCCTCTCATTTTAAAAAATTACGGTTAATCAGGAGAAAGACGATACAGGATTTATAATGATTAAGCCATTATTTTTTTTGCAATAACACTTAACTAACCGGCATCGGAATCTGTTCTTCCTGCATAGTATTGCCCGCTTTACCATAGTAAATACAGGTCATCGCTTTCAAATCAACTACCCATTTTTCAACGCCGGTTTTAGCAGCGTCACTGCAAAAAGTTGGATAATCTGTTTGCCCCTGCTGGTGGTTTTTCAGGTATTGAATAAAGAGTTCACTGTTACTATTTTCTGGCACTAACAATGTATCGTATTTAGGTGGCGATACCAGTTCTTCATTCGCTGCACTTATATAAACCGTACGCCCGTCTTCCAAAAAACTGCTGTATTGCGCTACGCCCAACGCTGCAAGTTCCTGGATATAAGCCGGAAAATCAGCCCCGCTTTTTACTTTTGAATGGGCTGCTTTTATCTGATCAATGGTGAACATGATTTTATCTTTTCGCTAAGATAATACCAGACCGGCAAATATTGACTGCCACAGGAAGTAGAAACGGCAAGCTTGCTGTGCGCAATTATCTACAATAACCTGCACTTATGACCAAAAGGTTGCAGTTACAAAATGTTATGCCCATTGCATATTCTTTTTTGTGAGATTGTGAGTATTAAAATTTTATCAACAAGAGTACCCGAAAGCTTTTTAATCGACCCAAAACTAGCTTCCGACCTTATTCACTGAGAGGTTACCTTTTCGCTTAACGAGGTAACCTTTCTTTTTTTCTCCAGCCTCTCCCATCCTTGTATCAATATTGTTTTGTTACCAGCTTCAGTAATACTATTTTACTTCATTGGCAAATATGATTTTGTATTCTTTCCTTTTGGGGAAAGGAAAGAATAATCACTCTTGTACATTGGTTCTTTATGGCACCATCAAATGGTATTATTGCTAAATTGAATGCTGCAGCAATTAATGGGTCAGGTTCCTAACATCGTTCCGTTCTTATTTAAAATCAAACAACGTAGCTGTAAATATTCCCCTTTCTCTTTTTTTCAAAATGGTTTTCCAGTTGCCATCATAACGTATTAATGCCGGCACCAATTTACCTCCGGCATGTGTCATCTGCACTTCCATGTTTACTTTAAAATCATACACCAGTGTACTGTAATTCAATGAGTACATCCGGGCAACAACCTCATATGTTTTATCATTGAACCAGGTTGTCATTTCACTCACTACTACATCGCCTTCTTTGCCGGGTTTTACTTTTTGTTTAAAGATGTAACAACTCGTTTTATTGTAGTCATCCATATCAATATTCATGTCGTACAGTTCCGCCATGTCATCATCATAAATGGCCGTCTTGTTCGACATGAAGGGCAAACCATTAATCTTTTTACCGGGATTGAAGAACAGCAGTTTCAATTGCTCTTTGTGTTTGTCCATACCGCTTTTTCCTTCGGTGCTAAACTCTTTTCCGGCAACAATATTATCCTCTCCGCAGATACTGCCTTTTGTAAAAAATAAGGAAGCATACATTTGGGCAGTGTAATAATTATACTGGTGATCCGCATCATAAAAGTCTCCGGTAGCCTGCTCTTCCAGCACTTCCATGCTGCGGCAATCATTCTCCCGTAACTGTTTGATTTTGCTGAATAGAGTCGCCTGTTCCTTGCCCTTTTTATCCATCATACGAATATCATTGATGGCAGAAAAATTAAGTACATGAAGGTTGCGAAAAGCTTTATAAAAAGTAGAGTCGCTTTTAATGCGGTTGATAAAGGCAGGAACGTTGAGTTTATTATCCACCACTACATCTGACAACGTAATTGTTTTTTTACCGATCTCAATAATACTGTCAGGCTGTGCTTTGGTACGGTCCTGCGCAAAGCAAACAGTAGCCAGGAAAATAAAAAAAACAACAGGTATGATTTTTTTGATCATACCTGCAAATTATTACAAACTATTTTATTAATGCTATTTAGGAAACAGCATACGGTAATCGACTTTTATTTTTCCTTTGGTAATATCATCCAGTTTTCTTTTCAGCATGGTACGCTTCAATGGCTTCATGTAATCAATAAAAAGTTTTCCCTCAATATGATCGTATTCATGCAAAATCACCCTTGCAGTAATGCCGTTGAAAGTTTTTGTTTGCGGCCCAAATTTCTCATCTACATAATTCAGCGTTACCGATTCATTGCGGTAAATGTCTTCTCTTATTTTAGGAATGCTCAGGCAACCTTCGTTATAGGCCCACTCCGCACCTTCCAGTTGAGCAATGTGTGCATTGATAAAAACTCCTTTAAAACCCGGTTCATCAGGATAACTATGTGTTTCATTGTCTTCGGCCAGGTTCGCAAATATCTGCGTGCTGTCTATCACAAACAAACGGATCGCTTTATTGATCTGCGGCGCTGCCAAACCTACGCCGCTGCTATTGTACATGGTGTCCCACATATCTGCGATCAACTTTTCAAGGCCGGGATAATCTGCATTGATATCTTCACATACTTTGCGTAAAACTGGTGAGCCGTAAGCTACTATTGGTAAAATCATGATCGCCGCTTGTTTCCTTTCGGGAATTTAATTAATAATAGGCAGCAAATTTATGGCAACC
>CAXTPJ010000552.1:0-3261 GCA_964245855.1 uncultured Ferruginibacter sp.
CTTTATCGCAGGCCGAATTATTGCAGGAGCAAAAGACCGCCGAACTCAGGGAACAGTTTATTGCCATTTTGGGACACGACCTTCGCAACCCGTTGGGTGCAGTGATGATGGGTTCTGATATGCTGATGCATTTTCCGCTGGATGAAGAATGCCTGGAGATTGCTAAAACAATTAAAAACAGTGCTTACCGCATGTCGGTGCTGATTGATAACATGCTCGATTTTGCCCGTGGTACCATGGGCGGCGGCATCAGCTTAAACAAACAATCGCATAATTTAAAAGAAACCTTTAACCAGGTAATTGCAGAGCTGCATACCATTTGGCCGGAACGGCAAATAGAAACTAATTTTCTTTTAACGCAACCTTTTTATTGCGATACCAACCGGCTGGCACAATTGTTTTCCAACTTATTGGGCAATGCCCTTATTCATGGTAAAGTGGGTACACCTGTAAAAATTGCGGCATCCAGCGAAGGTGGCTTAACCTTGTCCATCACCAACGAAGGACAACAAATTCCGGAAGCAGCGATGGGACAATTGTTCAAACCGTTCTATCGGGGAGAAGATAAGTCCGGCAAAAAAGGATTGGGACTGGGATTGTATATTGCCGCTGAAATTACGAAAGCGCATGGCGGGGAATTAACCGTAAAGTCAACCGAAACGGCGACTTGTTTTACGGTGAAGATTCCGTGTTAGGCACACGTATCTTTCTTGGAGTTTGTTGATTTCCTCCCCGGATAATCCTGTTGATTGGGAAATAATATCTGCTGAAACGCCACTCTGTTTAAGAGCTTTTGCAACTTTTAAAACAACTTCAAGAACACCTTCATCAAAAGCAGTATCAATAACACTTTTTAAGTCTCTGTATATTTTCAAGCTATTTTCGTAGCTGTCTAATTCGTGTTGGTCAAACTTGGCAAGCTCTGCTTTTTCAAAAGCCTTTGTAAAGACTTCGTCTTTAAAGATCGTTGGGATAGTTTGAAAATCCTCCAAATTTTTTATGAAATACAGCCCTTGTCCAAACGGTTATTTAAGCCTGTTTCAGTCTTGCTGAAATTTGGCATTTCAAGATAAATGTAAGTTAGCTTATCGTACAAGGTTTTGCCGTTTTGATTTTTCAGTTTGATGGTATGTACAACTTCGCTTTTCTCTGGTTCATTTTCATAGTCATCAAAAGTGAAATCCAATATTCCTACACAATAAACAGCTTTCAAGTTGTAATTCCATTCTCCTTTTTCAGCTTGTTCCCTGATGGGAAAAGTTGAATAATATATTGTTCTTTCCTTAAAATAATTCTGTTTTGCTTTCTGTAATTCAACAATGAATTTTTCACCATTTTCGTTTTCGCAATAGATGTCATAAATGGCTTTTCGGTCTATATCCGTTTGTCCGAGTTGTTCGGTATTCTTAAAAGTAAGATCAATAATTTTATTTTGTTGAGGCAAAAGGGCATTCAGAAAGTCCAGCAAAAAGAGGTTTGCTGGCTTCTTCGCCAAAGATTTTTTTAAATCCGAAGTCTGTAAATGGGTTGACGTATTTTGCCTTCATTGTATTATTTCAACTGTTATGCAAATCTACACAATTTCTTATCGGAATGCTGCAGCCCCCGCCTTAACTGGTTTCAAGTGGCATTGTGCCTAAGAGTTAGAGATTGCAGAACTCCTACCTTTATAACAAAAAATCCAATAAGTTACAACGGATCTTCTTTCCCTCCCAAAACAAACCAATTTTAAATTCTGTTTTTATATTGTTTTATTTTTTGGTAGTTTACAAAACGAACACCATATGGATAGCTTTATCCGCACTGGTTAATTAAAAAATTACAAACTGATAAGCATGGAACACAAAGACACACAGAGCGTATTAGCTCATGTTAACGACCCCAGCGATGCTGCTAAATGTCCTTTCCTGAATGGCTCACTTAAACAGGCTGCCGGCGGTGGCACCCGCAACCGGGACTGGTGGCCCAATCAATTAAGATTGAATATTCTTCGGCAACATTCTTCCCTCTCTAACCCAATGGGCAAAGCATTTAATTATGCGTCAGCATTTAAAAGCCTTGACCTGGATGCAGTAAAAAAAGAATTGTTTGAACTGATGACCGCATCGCAGGATTGGTGGCCGGCCGACTTTGGCCACTATGGCCCTTTTTTTATCCGCATGGCCTGGCACAGTGCAGGTACTTACCGCATCTCCGATGGACGTGGTGGCGCCGGTGCAGGCACGCAACGTTTTGCACCGCTCAATAGTTGGCCCGATAATGTGAACCTCGATAAAGCCCGCCTGTTGTTATGGCCCATCAAACAGAAATATGGCAAAAAAATTTCCTGGGCTGATCTGATGATCCTTGCCGGTAACTGTGCCCTTGAATCCATGGGCCTGCAACCATTTGGCTTTGCCGGTGGAAGGGAAGATGTGTGGGAACCTGGTGAAGACATTTATTGGGGCAGTGAAAAAGAATGGTTGGGCGATGACCGCTACACCGGCGAACGGGAACTGGAAAATCCACTGGGCGCTGTGCAAATGGGACTGATCTATGTTAACCCCGAAGGGCCTAACGGTAACCCTGACCCGTTGCAATCTGCCCGTGACATCCGGGAAACATTTGGCCGCATGGCAATGAACGATTATGAAACGGTAGCGCTCATCGCAGGCGGCCATACGTTTGGTAAAACTCATGGCGCTGCCGACCCGGGAAAATACATGGGCAAAGAACCAGCGGGTGCAACCATTGAGCAACAGGGGTTGGGCTGGAAAAATACATTCGGTACCGGCAATGCAGGCGATACAATAACCAGTGGTTTAGAGGTAACGTGGACGACTACCCCAACAAAATGGAGCAACGATTATTTTCAGCATTTATTTGGCTACGAATGGGAATTGACGAAAAGCCCGGCTGGCGCCCACCAATGGAAACCTAAAGGAGATGCAGGCGCTGCCACTGTGCCGGATGCACACGATGCTTCCAAACGCCATACACCCATGATGCTCACCAGCGACCTTGCGTTAAAAGCCGATCCTGCGTATGAAAAAATATCCAGGCACTTTTTTGAAAACCAGGATGAGTTTGCAGATGCCTTTGCCCGTGCCTGGTTTAAATTAACCCATCGTGACATGGGGCCACGTGCCCGTTACCTTGGTAAAGATGTGCCGGCAGAAGTATTGATCTGGCAAGATCCCATTCCTGCGGTGAGTCATGCGCTGATCGATGAAAGTGACATTGCTGCCTTGAAGGCGACTCTATTGGCGTCCGGATTGAGTG
>CAXTPJ010000553.1:0-3259 GCA_964245855.1 uncultured Ferruginibacter sp.
GAGTGAAATTGTCAATGGGAGCAGTAATTAAAACCTGTCCACGATTGGGCGTAATATCAATACAGGGAATGAGTTGTTTTGTAAAAGCATTGGTACAAAACAATAATTTGTTGGCAGTAAAGTCAATCTGCTGCCTGGTTGAAATACTGATATTGTTAGCTTGTTGCTCATAGCTTTCCACTTCAATATTCGTTAGCACCTGCACACCCAACGACTGTACTTTTTGTAACAAGGCTTTTACCAGCTTGCCGGAGTGCAGGCCGCCTTCCAACGTAGTTTCAATCAAATGATCAAAGCCATGTAAATCAAATGCAGCCAGCTTTTCATCGGCCTGCTTATAGGTATCAGTAATTCTCGTAATGGGTTGTAGTTTTTTATTTAACCATTGCAGTTGAGTGCTGCACAATTGCCAGTCTGCTGAATCATTGGTAAAACATTCATAGCCGCCCGAAGCATCGTAACCAATGGTTTCATCTGTAAAATATTTCCTGATGGCTGTAAGGCCTTTGTAACGTAAACGCACCAGTTCAAATGTGGCTGCTTCACCTGCCGAATGAATATTATCAAGCAATTCGGAAGGACTGCCAAAGCAACTGAACCCGGCATTTCTAGTGCTGGCGCCGGAAGGGATTAATCCTCTTTCGAGTATGGTTATTTTTTGTGATGGATCCTGCTCCAATAATTTCAATGCACTCCACAAACCAATAAAGCCGCTACCCACAATGATAACATCCTGCGGGGCAAAAAATGTTTCTTTCTCCCATACCGACAATTGAACCATTACAACCGAATTTGTTAAAAAGTGTAAAGATAGATACTAATTGAAGGGGGTACCAACCGAAGGCGTTATTTTTGCCTTTCAACCGAAAAAATTATTATGACAAAATTTTTCATTTGTGCAATCCTCTCAGGAACAATGTATTTTGGTGCAGGTGCGCAGGGCATTGGTGGATTTATTAAGAAAGCAACCACCAAAGATTCAACCGGTAAAAGCGGCTTGTCGAAAACGATCAGCAGTGCAACCGGCAGCAGTTCCAGCGGAAACGGTTTAAGCAATGATGATATCATCAGCGGTTTAAAAGAAGCATTGAGGGTTGGTACAGATAGCAGCAGTAAAAAATTAAGTAAAATGGATGGCTTCTTTGGTGATGCTGCCATTAAAATTTTAATGCCGGATGAAGCAAAGAAAGTAGAAACTACTTTACGCAGCATGGGAATGGGCAGCATGGTTGATAAAGCCATTTTATCAATGAACAGGGCAGCGGAAGATGCGGCCAGCGGCATTGGAAATATTTTTTGGAATTCTATTAAGGGCATGAGTGTAACGGATGGACTGCAAATATTAAGGGGTGGCGATTTTGCTGCGACTGATTACCTTAAAAAAACAACTACGCCGGAGTTGACAGAAAAATTCAGGCCGGTAATTGAAGCATCATTGGCCAAAGTAGATGCTACTAAATATTGGAAAGATATCTTTTCTAAATACAACATGGTTTCTGCTAAAAAAGTAAATACAGACCTTACCGCTTATGTTACCGAAAGGGCTTTGTCAGGCTTGTTTCACAACATCAGTTTAGAAGAACAAAAAATAAGAAAAGATCCGGCAGCACAGGTAACAGACATTTTAAAGAAAGTGTTCTCAAAATAGTTTTAGTGTTTCAGTAGTGGTACAAAAAGGATCAGCAGTTTTGCTGATCCTTCTTTTTTTATAAATGATTGCATTGATTTGAATGGCCAGTGTAAAATAACGGATATTGTTTTTGCTCAATAGTAGCAGATGTAACTGTTATTACGCCTGATGGAAGCGGATGCCCCGGTGAAGATGGGTGCGCAGGATCGTGCCGGAGCAGGAGCGTACAGCAGGAAGGTGGTTAAAGAAAAGGAGTACGTTGAACGTACAAAAAATCAATGTATCCGATCGCCACGGACTTCCAGTGTGGCGATCATTTCCCTTTCAAAATCGAGCCATTGTTTCCAGCGGCTGCGTACTTTTTCTTTGGGTAAATAATGCTCTGCCAGCGTGATAAAAAGGGTGTAGTGCCCGGCTTCGCTTTCCATGAATTTGCGGTAGAAATTGCGCATGTATTCATCCGTTAAATTTTCGCTCAAGCGCTTAAAACGCTCACAGCTACGGGCTTCTATCAATGCCATGGTGAGCAGCCGGTCGAGGAAACGGTCTTCTACACTGCCATCTTTTTTTTGAAATTCCAGCAGCTTGTTTACATAATCATCTTTGCGTTGTTTGCCGAGTTGCAGGTTGCGCTTTTTTAATTCGGTTAGCACCATGCGGAAATGGCCCCATTCTTCGGTTACAATCGGCGCCAGTTCTTCCACCATTTCCACCCTGTCTGGATACCGCTGTATCAATGAAATGCAGGTGGTGGCTGCTTTTTGTTCGCAATAGGCATGATCGGTGAGTATTTCTTCCAACTGCATTTCGGCCAGGTTTACCCACCGTGGATCGGTGGGCAATTGCAGGCCAAGAATATTTTTTACATCGATGTTTTCTGTTGCCATCCTGCAAAAATAAATAATCCGCTTAGCTTGTTTGACGTTAGCTCAAGAAATTGATCCAATAATTAATTGGCAGGCAAATCATGGATTACCTGTATTGGAATAATGGTAAGCAGGCAACTGGTTGATTGCTGGTCTTAGTTTAAGCCAGTTGTCAGCACTGCCATTGATATTATAACGCTTTCGCTGTTTGCTAACGCCGATGATTGTCCCTATGACGGTACCAACGGTTATGCCAGCCATAATCCCAAAAATCATGGTCTCTGTTCGGCTGAATTCTAAAAAACCTGTTGGATTGTCACTCCCACCGGAATATCCTATAAGAGCTGCCGGGATTGAAGTTATCAGCATACTTACCCATATAAACCGGCCAAAGCTTCTTTTTGTTTTGATGTACCCAATGCCTGTTACAGAAATGCTTGCAATTTTTTTTCCGGAATAAATGAGCAGTGAGCTATCTGTGGTTCCGGCAAATAAGCCTTTTGTGAATTTATGTCCATGGGTATCAAAAACTCGGATAAAGGTTGGTTGCTGGCCTGCAGCATGGCTATTGATAAAACCAATCAGTAACATTGAAATAATAATGTTTTTCATGCCGTAGTAAGTTAGCTTTATAAAAAAGGTTTAGCTGAGCAATAAAGAAAAATACAATAAAGAATTAATCCTTCAAAACAGGTTCTTTTTTAACTACTTTACACGCATAATTTTTCTATATATGAGAATCTTGCCACTGATCATTTCATCT
>CAXTPJ010000554.1:0-3239 GCA_964245855.1 uncultured Ferruginibacter sp.
TTGTACGCAAAAAAGACCGCATGATGAAAAAATACGGTAAGCCCATCAAAAGAGGTGCAAAAAAATAGTGCTGCTATTGAATTTTGGGCGCTTCTATAATTCCGCTTCCGTAAACTTTATCGCCTTCATTTAAAGTGAAAGTTTTGCCGTCTGGTTTTACCAAAGTCCCGTCTGTACGAACTCTTGTACCATTGCTCATCTCCACATCAGCGGTCATTGGTATTGCTTTTTTATCTATCACCAATAATAATTTGGCTGCTTGTACCGTAACATAATCACTCATTTTTAACTTGGGTGTATCCTGCGCTATTTCAGGCTTTAAGACCTCCACAGTAAAAAACTGTTTACTATGAGTAGCAAAAATCTTGCTTTGGGTTGCAGCAATAATAATAAAAAGAAGGAAAAGCTTTTTCATGTTTTTTGTTTTTGATTATTTGTAAACAAACAAAAAATAAGCCGCTGGATATTACTTGTGTATGGAAAAAAATATGGGCAATTTTTTACTCAACAACTGGCGCATGGCGATTGAATTAATTGATATTTAATCAATCCGGTATTTGGTTTATAAATTGTAACACTTCGTTGATACTAAACAATTAAAAAAAGCTTCCCATGTCAAATGTAAAAAATCTGGAAAATCACAAGGCCATAGCAAAACTGAAAGAGTTGGCCGAAAGTATTAAGGTTTGTATGTTTTGTACTAAATTATCTACCGTCCCTTTTTCGACCCGTCCGATGGGGATATCAGAAGTTGATGCGGATGGAAAACTTTGGTTTTTAAGCCCGAGAGACAGTAACAAAAATGAAGACATTCAACAGGATGAACAGGTACAATTAATTTTTTCTGACCCATCCGGCTCCAGGTTTTTAACGGTGTATGGCGAGGCGGATATTTATACTGACCAGCGGTCGATTGACAGGGCATGGACGCCTTTAGCCAAAGCGTGGTTCACCGAAGGAAAAGAAGATTCAAATATCAGTGTGATCAGGGTTCATCCGCATGACGCCTACTATTGGGATACTAAAAATGGTAAAGTAGTTTCGCTCATCAAAATTGCAGCAGCAGCTTTAACCGGCGCAACAATGGATGGTGGTATTGAAGGCGAATTGGAATTGGAACAACCGAAGATTTAATCATAAAAACCAGCAAAATGAAAAAGATTTTAATAGCACTGGATTTTGATCCCTTAGCCGAAAAAGTTGCTCAAACAGGTTACAGCATCGCCAAAGCATTGGGTGCGGAAGTTCAGTTACTGCATGTGGTGGATGACCCTTCGGTTTATTCCCCCATTGAATATTCTCCGGTGATGGGTTTTGTAGGATTTACCAGTCCTGAAATGTATAACGTTGCCGATTACCTTAAAAACGAGTCGAGACGTTTTTTGGAAGAATCAAGAACACATTTGGGAGATGAAAACATCAGCATCAATGTGGCAGAAGGCGATTTTGCAGATTCAATCATTACCGAAGCAAAAGCTTTTGGTGCAGATTTGATTGTAATGGGAACACACGGCAGGAAAGGGTTTGATAAAATGTTGATGGGCAACCTTGCAGACCAGGTATTGCACAACTCCTCTATTCCTGTCTTGGCAATACCAGCACCGCCTGAAAACAAAAATTAATTCAATCATAACTGTATGAAAAAAATTATCCTGACTTCTTTTTTGCTCAATACAATGGTTGCGATTTCACTGGCACAATCGCCAGTTCCTGCTGCTGTAAAACCGCCACCAGCAACTGAATTGACTACCGAAGATAAAAATGGCCATACCGCAAAACAGGAAGAACATATTCAGGCAGCATTCAAAAATGCCGATTTAACGGAAGAGCAAATAAAATCAGCCTCAGATATAATTGCTGAATATGGAAAGAAAAATAAGGAAGTAAAAGACAATGAAAAGCTGACGGCTGAAGAAAAAGCCAAATTCACACAATCAAATATCGTAGAACAAAATACAAAGTTGAAAGAGCTAATGGGAGCAGAAAAATTCAACCTTTTCAGCGAAACTAAGAAACAACAGCATGGTGCGAAAAAAGGAAAAAGGCCAGGGCAGTAAAAAGTAATTTATTGACGAGCCTTGGGAACATCGTCCATCATCGTTCCCGCTGCGGCGTGACTCACTCGTACTTTTATCACTTCTACCAACTTCAACTAATTTTCAATAAGCGACCGGGTTTTATCCGGTCGTTTGTCGTTTATAAAACTGGTTAAAATACGGGACATTGAACGCTTCGTTGCATTTTACGGGATGCCTTCGTTTTAGGCACATGTTTATCCCTGTCATATTTTTTGCCCGGCCTGATGGTAAGCGCCAAATATCCGCCACCAGATTGCGTACTGGTTTTTGAAAAGATGTTGGAAAGATTGTGGATGCCCAATAATACCGGTCCTACTTTAAGCGCTGCACCTACCCAAAACTGGCTTTTGTTGTTCAACACAAATGGCAGGTACACACCCAGCGATTTCGTTTCCCACCTTGGCGTAACCGCAAGGAAATTCATATCCTTTATATACAAAATATTTTTTGCCACAATTGGTAAAACCGGGATTGTTACCGAAGCATTGATGTAAAAATTGTTCCCAATCCTTTGATCGGCATTGATCACCAGCCGTGTTGGTTGATACACATAAAAATTTCCAGTAAGGTTATTTAAAGAAGCTGCTACCGTAGCAAGGCTGTCATTAAAACCATCAATCGATCCTGTTGCATTGAATTTATTTTCGAGCAAAGTATCGTTGATATTTGCCAAACCGGCAAAGACAAGCCTGCTCCGGCTACTGTAGTTGAATTTGTTACTGCCAAGATCAAGCAAAGAAATACCGATCTTCGTCTTGTAAGCATATTCATCTATTACAGTGTTGGTATAATTCAGGTCTTCATCTTCCAAAATAATATATTCCAAACCGATATCTGCCCCAATGCTAAAGTGATTGTTTTGAAGGAAGGCATTTTTATTCTGGTTAAAACTATTGTTGCTGTCAAGCCGGTCGAAATTATCAGAATAGCCATATTGTAAACTTCCGTTGGTAACATTAAAAGCAGGCTTATCCTGGCGATAAGGAACATAATTGATACTTTCTGCCCTTGCATACCCACCAGCAATGGCCCGGTTATATTTAAGGGTTATACCGGCATTCAGTATTTTATCTCCATCAGTATAAATGGTTTGGGCATAGGATGCATAGAATTCAGCCCAGGCAGTGCCCGACCCCTGTCCTGACAAAGGCAAATGCCCTG
>CAXTPJ010000555.1:0-3237 GCA_964245855.1 uncultured Ferruginibacter sp.
AAACTTTGATCTTTTATCCACCAACACAAATGCTGATGATTATGAGAAATTCATTTAAGTTGATCTTTTACATCTTTTTAATAATGGGATATTCCCATGCAGGAGCTCAAAAATTCAACGTTGCTTTGAATGAGCTGGTTGCCAAAACCCATCCTGAAAAAATTTATATACAGTATGATAAAGATTATTATGTAGCAGGCGAAACAATTTGGTTTAAGGCATACTTGTACAGCAATGGAAAACCGGGTTCAGAAAACAACAATCTTTTTCTTCAATTTTTAAATGATAAAGGCCAATTAGTTACCAGCAGGCAATTGCCTGTAGAAGCCGCTACAGCGAAGGGAAGTATTGAACTGCCTGATTCTTTACCAGGAGGGAATTATTATGTGAGGGCATTGGTGCCATCCATGCTAAATGGTGATGAAACATTTATTTATAAGAAAGACATAGTTGTATTCAAGCATTCCACCAATGCAAATAAACCCTTACCTGCGCAGGATATTTCAGTTCAATTTTTTCCGGAAAGTGGCAACCTGGTAGATGGTATTATTACAGTGGTTGGCTTTAAAGCTGTTGACCAGTTTGGCAACCCGGTTGAAGTTAGTGGTATGATCGTTGCTGATGATGGCGCCAATGTTACCCCTTTTAAAAGTTACCATGATGGCATCGGCCGCCTGCAGTTTAAAGTGCAGGATGGAAAGAAATACCGGGCAGAAATTGAAGCCGGTTCTGTTAAAAAAACTGTTCCCTTGGCGGAAGTAAACCCTGCCGGTATCAACCTTAAAATGCAGGATGAAAAAGGTGGCAAACGCTTCCAGCTTACACGTGGAAAAAAGGAAAAAGAAAAATTTGAAACAGTAACCCTGGTTGCCCAAATCAACAATCATGTAGTGTATGAAAATGAAGTGTCTTTTGAAGATTATCCTTCTATAACGGGCCACTTATTAACCGACAGTCTTCCTTCTGGCATCCTTCACTTCACTGTATTTAATAAAGATGGAATGCCGCTGGCAGAAAGGCTTTCCTTCATTGATAACAAGGAGTATGTAAGCAAAGCAGCCATCCATGCAGTAACAGTTTCTTCCGTTAAAAGAGCAGCCAACACACTCGAATTAAATTTTGATGATACCTTGCAAAGGCGCTGCTCTGTTGCGATTACCGATGCTGCTATCACAAGTAACGACAGGGAAAATATATGGTCGAATTTTTTGCTCACCAGCGATCTGAAAGGACATGTTTATAATCCTGCCTGGTATTTTGAATCAGCAAAAGATTCCGCTACACTTGGATTAGACAACCTGTTGCTGACACATGGCTGGAGCCGTTTTAACTGGATCAAAATTTTAGCAAATCAATTTTCTCAACAACAATACACCGACGAGGCTTTTATTGCCATTAAAGGAAATGTGGTGGATGATAAACTGCAGTTGCCGGTTGCCAATGGAAAGCTGGAGATCAATATAGAACCGGAAGATTCCGTATCAAAACATTACATCGTAAAGGTAGATGTCAAGGGCAATTTTGATATTGATTCATTGGTCTTTAATGGCAAAACAAAGATTTATTATGCGTACACCGATAACAAGGGAAAAGAAAAGCCAGTGCTGGTAAATCTTGCTGTAAACCCATTGCAAAAAGCAATGGAAAACTTACCGGAAAATGTTTTGCAAAATACTATTGCCAACCATAGTTTGCCGTATATAAAAGCGGATATTGATTCCCGTTATGAAGAGGTAGGTTTACCAAAAAATGTAAAAGTATTGGAGAAGGTCACAATACAAACAGCGGGTAAACGCCCTGAAGAAATTGTAAACGAAAAGTACACCACCGGCGTTTTTACCCAGCCGGGAAAAATAACACTGGATAACATCAACAACCCGGTAAAAGATAAATCAATGACCGCATTGAATTATATAAAGAACCGCATACGCCAGTTGGATATACAAAACAACACTTTTGTAAACAGGAAAAATATGTCGCTTGGCTCCGGACAGAACTGGTTGGTAGGCATTTTAGTAAATGAAGTGCCCGCAAACATTGATCAGTTGAATATCCTTAAAGCAGATGATGTGGCGCTGGTTAAATTTTATGAAGCAGGGTTTGTGGGCGTGGGCAGTGGGTTTCCGGGCGGGGCCGTTGCGGTGTACACAAAAGATAAAGGGGACAACGATCAAAAATATGATGACCTGAAGTATGTGAACTACAATGGGTATGCGATTTCCAAAGAATTTTACCAACCGGATTATGCCGATAAAACAAGGCCACAGCCTGTATCTGACCATCGAAGTACCTTGTACTGGAATGCTGATGTATTTACCGGTGCTGCTAATAAATCTTTTAAACTCAATTTCTTTAACAACGATTACAGCAAGAAATTCAAAGTGGTAGTGGAAGGATTTGATGCCAGCGGAAAGTTGTTGCACATTGAAAAGATTGTAGGAGAATAATCGTTCTTCAAGCAAAATAGTATTTCCAATCACCTCCAGATGAAACCAATATCACTTTTATAACTACACAATAAATCTACTTCCTGCTCCACCAGTTATTTTTTGGAGTATTCCATAATTCGGACAATTATCTGGCAAATCCGTCGTTATTATTCCGTGTTGCTGCTACTTATCAACCCGCAAACACCAATAATCTATGGAGCCTTACAAGATTTTCATCGTTGAAGACGATCCCTGGTATGGAGAAATACTGGAATATCATTTGTCGCTGAATGAAGACTATTTGATCACCAGGTTTACCACAGGGAAAGAATGTTTAGCCAACCTGCATAAAAAGCCAGACCTCATTTCCATCGATTTTTCGTTGCCGGATTTTACCGGTGATAAATTATACCAGCGCATCAAAGAAACGGACGACAGCATTCCTGTGATCGTTATCAGCGGACAGGAAGAAATTGCTGTTGCAGTAAACCTGTTGAAAATGGGTGTTACCGATTATCTCATCAAAGATGAGAACACCAAAGACATGCTTTGGAATGCGGTGATCAACATCCGTAAAATGGGGAACCTTAAAAAAGAGGTAGAACATTTGCGGGAAGAACTTGGGCAAAAATTTTCTTTCGATAAAAGTATCAAGGGCAACAGCCCGGCATTGCTGAAGAGTTTTGCCCTGATGGAAAAGGCTACGAAAACAAATATCAATGTATCTATTACCGGCGAAACCGGAACTGGTAAAGAGGTGGTATCAAAAGCCATTCATTACAACAGTGATAGGAAAAGGAAACCTTTT
>CAXTPJ010000556.1:0-3224 GCA_964245855.1 uncultured Ferruginibacter sp.
ATGGATTATGCTGGAAAAACAACCGGCGACCTGCTCATTTTTTTACGGGATAACAATATTGAAAAAGATCAATTTGCAAAAACATCTGCGGCATTGCGCAGCAGCGATGTAGTGAAATTTGCAAAGTATCTACCCGAAACAATGGAAAGCAGGGAAAACCTGCAGGCCATCAGGCAAACCATTGAATTACTCGAACAACAAAATATAAAATCATAAACCGGTTGTTTTTTAATTATTTCCATACCATCACTTTCGCAATGCCATTGGCTTTTTTGCTGATGATCTTATTGCCGGTTATGGTGATATGGTATATAATGAAAGGCAACCAGCAGCAGGCTGGTATCAAAGTTTCTTCTGTAAAAAGTTTTGCCGGGTTATCAAACTGGAAAACGGTGTTTCGCCATGTTCCCTTTGTGTTGCGTTTGCTGGCCATTACCTGCATCATTGTTGCTTTAGCAAGGCCGCAAAGCAGATCGGATGAAACGCAGGCCGAAGGAGAAGGGGTGGATATTGTATTATGCATTGACGTTAGTGGCAGTATGACTGCACAGGACTTTACGCCTAACCGAATGGAAGCCGCTAAAAAAGTAGCAGCAGATTTTATCAGCCAACGGCTGACCGACCCGGTAGCCATCGTTATATTTTCCGGCGAAAGTTTTACCATGTGCCCGCTGACTACAGATAAACAGGTGTTGTTATCTGCAGTGGCAAGCATTCGCAATGGTTTGTTATTGGATGGCACTGCTATTGGTGACGGCCTTTCAACCAGTGTTGACCGCCTGCGTAGCAGCCAGTCTAAAAGCAAGGTGGTGATATTATTAACCGATGGGGTAAACAATGGCGGAAGGATTGATCCGGCTTACGCAAAAGAAATTGCCAAAACCTTTGGCGTAAAAGTGTACACCATAGGTGTAGGAACCGATGGCACAGCGCCGTTTCCACAAATGACGCCACAGGGAACCATGATGTCGCAGCAGCCCGTTGCCATTGATGAAAAAGTATTGACTGAAATAGCCAATGAAACCGGCGGTAAATATTTCAGGGCGAAAGACAATACCGGGCTGGAAAATATTTATAAAGAAATTGACGGGCTGGAGAAATCGAAAGTGCAAATTTCTACTTATACCAGGTATACAGAACGGTTCTTTCCATTTGTACTAATTGCATTGGCTTTACTGCTGCTGGAAGCGGTTTTATGTTTTACTGTCTTTAAGAAATTCCCGTAACGAACAAACCCGTGTGGCTTCATTATAAAGTGTTGCCATGAAAAATCTGCAGTACAAGTGAGTGACACAACGATGCTGCCATAAAACTCAACTGTTGGTCCCAAAAAATTAGTCCAATAGCTTCCTGTTCTGTTTATTAACTTGCAGCGATGAAGGCGACAGTTTATAAGAGTACGGGTAGTTGGTACGTTGTTCAAAATGAACAGGGCGAAGTGTTTAATGCCCGTATTTTGGGCAAGTTTAAAAATGATGAATTAACAAGTACCAACCCGGTGGCAGTAGGCGATATCGTTACGATTGTGACCGAGAATGAAGTGGAAGGATCCGTCACCATTACTGAAATTGATGACCGCAAAAATTATATTACCCGTACTTCGCCGGCCAATAAACACAAGCATCATATCATTGCATCTAACCTTGATCAGTCGTTGTTGTTTGCTACTTTAAAAGATCCCAAAACATCGCAGGGTTTTATTGACCGCTTTTTAATTACATCAGAAGCGTATCATATTCCTTCTATCATTGTGTTCAATAAATCGGATTTGTACAAAGCAAAAGAGCAGGAAAAATTTGCCGAGATAAAAGAGATGTATGAAACCATCGGCTACCAGGTAATGAGCATGAGCATTGATAAAAATGATGGCGTAAAAGAAGTGAAGGCGCTGCTGACAGATAAGACCAGCCTGCTAAGCGGCCATTCCGGTGTGGGCAAATCGTCATTCATCAATATTGTTTTCCCGGAATTGAAATTGCGTACCCAGGATGTGAGCGGCTGGAGCGGCAAGGGTTTGCATACCACCACCTTCGCCGAGATGTTCAACTTGTCATTTGGCGGCAGGGTGATCGATACGCCCGGTATCCGGGAACTTGGTCTGGTCGATATCGAGAAACAGGAACTCAGTCATTACTTCCCTGAAATGCGGTCGCTCCTGAACGACTGCCAGTTCAATAATTGCATGCACACAAATGAGCCCGGCTGTGCTGTAAAAGCAGCGGTAGAGGAGGGCATCATTCACATGGACCGTTACATCAGTTACTGCAACATCCTTGATAAGATTGAAGATAAATCCTGGTAGGGCAACGTTGAAATCGTTTAAGGCGTTGAAAACGTTTAAGACGTTGAACATAGTTTAATATGGTTGAAAAGACTTCAACCTTTCAACAATTTTCAACAGCTTTCGCAAAAACGTTTAATGTTGTTAAATATGGTTGAAAAGACCTTTATCCTTCAACAATTTTAAACAACATTCAACAATGTTCAACAATCTTCCGAAAAGTTTAATGTTGTTGAAAATAGTTGAATGTGGTTGAAAAGACTTCAACATTTAAACAACGTTCAACAATTTTCAATTTCCTCTAACCTTAAACGTTTAAACCTTTAAACGTTTTTTAATACGCTTGCCTTTCTAAAAAATGCGCTATTTCCAATACCGCATTGTTTTCCTGGCGCAGGGTTTTTTTCTGTTGCGGAAAAATGGATACGCCGTTAAAGATGCTGTAGTGCAATGTGAGCAACTGGTTCTTATAGCTGAAATCCCAATCCAGTGATTCAGCGTCATCTATCTGGTTTAAAAAACTTACTTTGAGTTGTGCAGTCAGTGTGTCTGCAATGGCGTAGAATTTTGAAATGCCGCAGTTGTCGTCAATAACAGCTTCGGTGTTTCCGTGGGGAGTTTTCAAATGGTAACACATAGGTATAGTGGTTTAGTGATTTCGGATTAATAAGAAAAACCTGAACCGGATTAAAATTAACTCAACAACTGTTGCACAAACCACGCTTCACCTTTGTATTGGCAATCGTTCAATATCAATAGCTTTTTCTGCCGCCCTGGTACTTTGCTTTGCTGCTTGCTTTCATGGCTTTTTCGTCGCCGGCAGCCAGTTTCTCTGCGCCAATATTTCTTCCATCGCTCGGTCCGCCATGTTTTCCACTCTTTCTAAACAAAGAGCAGCCGCTTAACAACTAAAGGCAGGTTACAGCAACAACTATTTTTTTCA
>CAXTPJ010000557.1:0-3223 GCA_964245855.1 uncultured Ferruginibacter sp.
CAGTGAACCTTTGCTGATAGAAGGCAAAGACAAGATCATGACTTATGAAATAGAAAAATTTGCGCCTTCATCTGACCTGCCTTACAAAGGCGCCAACGGGAATTTTGTAGCGATTGACAACAAGAATAATACAATCATCAACATCCCGGTTACTGTAAAGGAAGATGGTGTATATGCCATCAGTTTTCGTTATGCCAATGGCAACGGCCCTGTCAATACAGAAAACAAATGCGCTATCAGGAGTTTATCCATCGATAAAAAATTTACCGGCACAGTAATTTTTCCGCAAAGAGGAAAAGAAGAATGGAGCAACTGGGGCTTTAGCAATTCAGTTCAGGCAACATTAAAAAAAGGCAGCCACATCATTACTATTTCTTTTAAACAGGCCAATGAAAATATGAATGAACTGATCAACCAGGCGATGCTGGATTATATGCAACTGGTGAGGATAAAATTAGGTCTTCCCTAAAACAGGTGAGTCACCCCCGAAAGGGTGACTCACCTGTTTTAGGCGCCTGGTATTCATGGCGGCCCTATTTATTTGAATTAAATCAGGCGTTCTTTCTTGCAATAACTTTCTCTACCGCTTCAACAATATTTACAGAATCTAAACCATATTTGGTAAGCAACTCAGAAGGTTTACCGCTCTCTCCGAAAGTATCGTTGGTACCAACATATTCAATCGGGATGGGTAAATGTTTGGCTGCAACCTGTGCAATGCTGTCACCCAATCCACCGATGATATTATGTTCTTCGCAGGTAACTGCACATTTGGTTTTTTTGATGGATGCTAAAACCGCTTCTATGTCCAAAGGTTTAATAGTATGGATGTTGATCACCTCAACGCTGATACCTTTTTCTTCTAAAATTCTTCCGGCTTCAACGGCCTTCCAAACCAGGTGTCCACAGGCGAAAATACTTACATCTGTACCTTCTGATAATTGCTGTGCTTTGCCAATTACAAAGTCGGTTTCTTTGGTAAAGATTGGCCAAACAGGGCGGCCAAACCGTAGATAAACCGGCCCCATGTAATCAGCAATGGCCTGCGTGGCAGCCTTCGTCTGGTTATAATCTGCCGGAACAATAACTGTCATGCCCGGTAACATTTTCATCAAACCAATGTCTTCTAATATCTGGTGTGTAGCACCATCTTCACCCAATGTAAGCCCGGCGTGTGATGCACAGATCTTTACATTCTTATTGCTATAGGCAACAGACTGGCGGATCTGGTCATATACCCTGCCGGTTGAAAAGTTGGCAAACGTAGTTGTAAAAGGGATTTTCCCTCCAATAGTAAGACCTGCCGCAATGCCGATCATGTTGGCTTCAGCAATACCGCACTGCACAAAACGTTCAGGAAATTCTTTAATAAAAGCATTCAGTTTCATCGATCCCAACAGGTCGGCTGTAAGGGCGATTACATTTTCATTTTTTCTGCCGGCTTCTAAAATGCCGTCACCAAATCCGCTGCGGGTATCCTTGTTGCCTGTAACTTCAATTGCTTTTAACATAAAACTATTTTGTGTGCTTTTTAAAGGCGCAAGATAAGGCAGGAAAAATAAAATGATGCTTTTTTATACTGTTGCATTTGCTGCTTCTTTTAATTTTAATTCCCATTTCCAGGCAGTGTCCATCATGGTGTCGAGATTGTATTGAGGTATCCAGCCCAATGCTGTTTTCGCTTTGTTGTTGTTGGCATAAATAGCGATCACATCGCCGCTTCTGCGTGGGCCAATGGAGTAATTTAATTTCACGCCCGATACTTTTTCAAAAGCCGCAATTACTTCCAATACTGTGTAACCATCGCCGGTACCAAGGTTGAAGATTTCAGTTTTATTGGTATTCTTTTTCTCAATTAAAAAATTAAGCGCCAGTGTGTGTGCATGTGCAATGTCGCTTACATGAATAAAGTCCCTTACACAACTGCCATCTTTGGTATTGTAATCGCTGCCATACACCTGCATAGCGGGCATTTTGCCAATGGCAGTTTGCGTAATTGCCGGAACCAGGTTAGCCGGTCTGCCAATAGGAATTTCTCCCAGCAAAATAGATGGATGAGCGCCAACCGGGTTAAAGTAACGAAGCAATATTGCCTGCATATCAGGCACTACTTTTACTGCATCCCTTACAATTACTTCACCCATTTGCTTGGTAGCTCCATACGGCGATTCAGCAGGTTTTTGTGGCGTTTCTTCTGTTACGATCATGCTATCCGGATTGCCATATACGGTACAGGAAGAAGAGAAAACAAAATGCGGCACTTTAAACTCTTCTGCACATTTCAAAATATTTACCAGAGAGGTAAGGTTATTCTCAAAATACAACAATGGTTTTTCTACTGATTCACCTACTGCTTTATAAGCAGCAAAATGAATGATGCCGGTAATTTCGCCTGCGCCCTTGAATACTTCCCTTGTCTTTTCAAGGTCGCACAGATCAACTTTATAATTGATGATCTTTTTGCCGGTAATCGTTTGCGCATTGGCCAGGCAACTGTCGCTGCTTCTTGAATTATTATCGATGGAAATAACATCAAAACCATTTTGTATCAAATCAACAATGGTATGAATTCCAATGTAGCCACATCCGCCGGTAACCAGTATTTTTTTCATCTGTATAATTTATATTTTATCGTTGCTTGCAAATTAATATTTGTTTACCACTATAAATAAAAAATCACTCAACAAACGATTGAGTGATTTTCATAAAAATGTATGTGTGCCATTTATTTTACAAAGAAAGAAGTAATGTAATAAATGATACCTGCAATTAAAGCGCTAACCGGTATAGTGAGTATCCATGCCCATAACAGGTTAACGGTAACGCCCCAACGAACAGCGCTTAACCTTTTGGTAGCGCCCACACCAATGATTGAACCGGTGATGGTATGCGTGGTACTAACGGGAATACCCATCTGCTCTGTCATAAATAAAGTAAAGGCGCCGGATGTTTCAGCAGCCACGCCTTCCAGTGGTGTTACTTTGGTAATTTTTGTGCCCATGGTTTTTACTATCTTCCAGCCACCACTCATGGTACCTAAGCCAATAGCAGTGTAGCAAGCGAGGGGAACCCAGGTAAGATCTTTTAAAGCAGCGCCCACATCAGGGTATTTGCTGGTATTGTAAGCCACAAAAGCTGCCCCAATGATACCCATAACTTTTTGTGCATCGTTACCACCATGGCCAATGCTGAATGCGCCGGAAGTAAGCAACTGCAGGCGTTT
>CAXTPJ010000558.1:0-3215 GCA_964245855.1 uncultured Ferruginibacter sp.
AGGTATGTGAAAGAATATTTTTTTGTAGGCCTGCTGGCGGCAGTTTTGTATATGATCCAGGCATTATTTTTTTTACAAAGCAAAAATTATCAAAACCTGTATTTCTTATTCATTGGCTGTTTCCTGTTTATGCCGGTCATTTTTTTCTACACTTATAATCTCATCAACAGAAATTACGAAGGCAAAAGGGCGGCTTCAATGCTGATCGCAGGCCATGTGGCAACTTTGACTGGTGTATTATTATCTGTCATTTTAGTAAGTACTTGTATCTGGTTCTTTTATCCCAATAATGATGCGGCTGTGGCAGGAGAAAAAGTAATTGCCAGTGCACCAGGCAGTATGAATTTAATGCACCCGACCGGCTTACTGCTGATGTTGTTGATCACTTGTGTAATTGGAAATTTTGGGGTGGGTTCTAGTGTTTGTATTCTTGTTTCATACGCTGCAAAAAGAGATCAGCGAAAAGATAAGCCAGTGCCGCTAACCTAAACCTGATCAATGGATAACAATTGTTTTGCTGCTTAATGAATAACCGCTAAAACAACCGGTAACGTTCGTTCCTTTAATGTTGCTGATCAATGAAACCGGCGTATTGAAAGGCCCGTTGTTATCTTCCGCTTTATTGTAACTATCCCAAAAATTATACACATCACGGGTTACGCTCGCCATAAAATAAGTAATGGTGTCTGTTTTACTAAAACCCTGCGGATGCGTAAGGTGAATATACTGCCCATTCGAAAGGTCATCTATGCCCGGCACCCTGCTCCTGAAAAAACCACCCCAACCATAATTCGATCTTGTTTTGCCCCAGCGCCAAAAAAATAATTGGGAGTTGCCCAAAGTATCGGGGTCTTTATAATGATTGGTGATGCGAAACAATTCATCACCAGGGTTATTGATAAAGGGGAATCCCTGGGTAAGACTATCAACCGCAACTACGGGTAAAAGCGAAGTGATGGCGCTGTATTCCTTTCCCTCGCTGCTGATTTCGAGGAGATATGATTTGCCGATCGTTCCTTTCAATGCATGCTGCCGGTCGGTGTAAGCCCTTTGATCGTAATACATGCCTATGCTTAATTCTACCGGTATAGAATCAAACCTGCTTTCCCTGAGTTGAAGTTTAGTTGCTGGATCCCAAACGTAATTACCCTGCGTATCCCTCGTTCCTTCAGTAATGTTTACTATCGCATTGGCCACAGGGATATTCAACAGGTTGGTTGAATAATAATCCTGGCTGCGGCTCAATATCACATAATTATATTGCGGAAAAATATTGTTGATATAGGCTTCCACTACAATTTGCTGTTGGCCTGCTTCTAAACTAATATCAATATTTTTTTCGCAGGAAGAAAACAGCATCAGCAACAGGAAAACCAATGCCCGTCTCATTCTATAAATGAGTAACTGCAATTCGATATGTGTTGGTCTTTTTTTCAATTGTGCTTTAATTATTTTACCATCAGTTGTATTTCATGGCATCGACATTGGCGACGCTCCGTTCAAATTCAGTTTTTCATGGCATCACATCAAAATGTCATTTTCAATATTTCCGCTCACTTACTTTTAAAAAAACCTGAATAATCATGAATCAATAATCGACAATTTTTAAAAACTAAAATTATAAGTAATCGATGGAACTATCGGGAACAAATACACTTTTTTTCCCTGTATACTTAACCGGTCTTCATTTACATCAAGATAAATAAAATAAGGGTTCAACCTGCTGTACACATTGTACACACTAAAATTCCAACTGCTCTTAAACCATTTTTTGCTCATCGGTTTGGGTGTATAAGTAAAAGCTATATCTAACCGGTGATAAGCAGGCAGCCGGTAATTGTTTACTTTATCATACTGGTTGATATTGGTAAAAATTACGGAGCCTTCAGCGTTATTGTAACCGAGGTTGTAGGTGTATCGGCCTGTAGGCATCGTAAGTGTATTACCGGTTCCATAAACAAATACGGCAAATGCTTCCCATTTTTTGCTCAATGGATAATTGGCTACCACGCTAATGTCATGTACCCGGTCGTAACGGAAAACAAAGGTGCGGCCGCCATTCAGTTTATCAAACTTCCTTTCCGCCCTGCTCAGTGTATAGCCAATCCAGCCGGTAAGCCTGCCCCTTTTCTTCTGGAAAAATAATTCCAGCCCATACGCTTTGCCTTTGCCAAAAACCATTTCGCCTTCCAGGTTTTGATTAAGCAGCAACAGTGCACCCGGCTTAAATTCAATCTGGTTGTTCATCGTTTTGTAATACGCTTCAGCGCTGAATTCAAAACCATTGTTATCAAAGTTTTTAAAATATCCTGCTGAAATTTGTTTTGCGTTGGCTGGCTTTATCAGCTTACTGCTCGGTATCCATAAATCGCTTGGAAAAGTGGCGCCGCTGGTTGTCGCCAAATGAAGGTATTGCAATGTCCTGGTGTAAGATGCTTTGATGCTGGCGCTGTTTGAAAGTTTATACAAAACACTCAGCCGTGGCTCGGGATAATGAGACTTGGCAATGCTTACGCCTTTTGCATAGTCTTCAGTAGCACCGGTTGGTACACCGTCGCTTCCATAAATTACCCTGCTGTTAGGACCAACCTGGTTAAAGTAGCTGTAACGGATACCCGAAATAACATTGAGTTTTGGTGTCACGTTAATATCTGCACTCAAATAACCTGCTGCTTCCCTCGCATATTGGCTGGTGATCTTCGATTTAAATTCCTGCACACCGCTGGTTGTACTGCCAGCGCCAGGTGTAAACTCGTGCCATAGATATTGAGCGCCCCATTTAATTTTGAGCCAACTGTTCAAAGCATAAGTCCAGTCAGATTTTATTTGTTTGTCCTGCAAACCAGATGCAAAAAGAAAACTGGTGGTATTAAATCCCAGCCGGCTGTCCAGCGCAAATTTGTTGTACACCAGCGATGTGTGCTGCTGCAGTTTGTTGTTCAGTTGCTGTTTCCATGAAAGGCCCACCAATGTGTTACCCCAATTGGTATTGAATATCCTGCTACGGCCATCTTCCGGTTTGTCGTACGCAAACTTATCGGTACCACTGTAAAATGTCAACTGCAGTTGATTGTTTTTATTGATCGAGTAGCTAAGTTTAGCATTCACATCATAAAAATAATAACCGTTGCCATCTACTTTCTTGGGGGCAACCAGTTTAGCAACCTGGTCAATATAAGTTCGCCGGCCACTGATCATGAAAGAAGATTTTCCTT
>CAXTPJ010000559.1:0-3203 GCA_964245855.1 uncultured Ferruginibacter sp.
TAAACATACACGCCGTCAACAGGTGTGTACTGCATCAGTTTACCGGTTGCCAAAGCAGAAGAGGTTTTTCTAAAATTGGCCAGTGCTTTCAGGTGGTTCCATATTTCATTGTCCTTTGCACCACGGCCGGAGGCTTCAAATTTATTCGCCTTATCCCCTGCCCAACCGCCAGGAAAATCAAGCCTGACATATCCATCATTCGGACTGGTAAAACCTGTGGTAGCCAGTTCAGAACCATAGTATAATTGAGGCACGCCACGACAGGTAAGCAACCAACTCAACGCCGATTTGTATTTGTCAACGTTCTCACCAATTACAGAATAAAACCTCGACATATCATGGTTATCTAAAAACAATACATTCCTTGTGGGATCCTTGTATAAAAAATCCTGCGCCAGTGTAGTGTACAAATTATTTACACCATCCGTCCAGCCAAAATCTTTTGTCATGGCATCCTGTATGCCCCACAAAGTTTGAAAATCTGTTGCCCCCTGCAAATTGCTTTTAAACGGCAGCGTTAAATTATTCTGCACCACATACGCCTGGTTAGGCACACCATGAAACCAGGTTTCTCCAAAAATGGTTAGCTGCGGGTATTCCGTCGTTAGTGCAGTATTGCAGCGGTTCATAAATTCCAGGTCGTTGTAAGCATAGGTATCAACCCGCCAGCCGTCAATACCAAATTCTTCCACTGTCCACAGCGCATGTTGTATCAGGTAATTGGCAACATAAGGATTGTTCTGGTTCAGGTCGGGCATATCCCTTGTAAACCATCCGTCAGTCAGTTTCTTTTTGTCAATGTCGCTTGCATACGGATCAAACATCGCCTGGTCTTTGTAAGTAGTATTGGTGTACTCCGGCCAAACATGTACCCAGTCTTTCATCGGTTTGTCCAGCACCGTAATATGGTTGGCATCCACATGATTGTACACGGCATCCTGTATCATCTTCAATCCTTTCCTGTGTGTAGCGTCAATTAATTCCTGGTAAGCTTTTTCACCACCCAGGCGCCGGTCAATTGTATAATGATCAGTAAAAGCATAGCCATGTTCTGTCCGGTCAGGCCGGTCATTTTCAATTACCGGGTTTAGCCAGATCGCTGTAACACCAAGGTCTTTCAGGTAATCCAGGTGATTTTCTATTCCTTTAAAATCACCGCCATGGCGGTTAAAAACGGTATCCCTGTTTAGGGATTGATCCCTCATTCCCGGAATTTTATCGTTTGAAACATCGCCATTGCTAAAACGGTCCGGCAATATCAGGTACATAAAATCTTTGGCCGTTACACCTTGCGCATAAGCTTTACCGTTACCAGTACGACGGGCTTTTAATTCATACTCGATCGTTGTACTCTTTACGAACGGGAATTTGAATTTGCCCGGTTTTGCAGTGGCATCAATTACCAGGTCTGCAAAAATGTAATTGGAATTTTCAACCCGGTTAATTTTCACCAACCGCACGCCGGCAGCCAGCTTTACTCCTTCCGGCCCCATTTTGATCATCGGAAATTGTGCCGCAATATTATTCCCGTGGATCATCACCTGCACCTTATTCCACTTCATACCAGTCCACCAATGGGTTGGGTAACAGTTGACGGTTTGTGCAAAAGAATAATTGCACACAAACAAAAAAGAAAGGATGGTTATATTTTTCAATTTCATAGTAATTCGTTGACTTGTAAATTTTATTTTGTTACCAGCAGCAGTTATTTAATCAGCATCGTTGTGTCACTCACTTGTACTGAAGTTTATGATGGCAGCTTTGGCTTGCTTACTTCATAGTGTTCATAATAGCGTTTCCTAATCTGCAATTCATACGGCATTATTAAGTATTATATCTTTTAAATTTATTGTCTTTGCCCTCCGCAGCCGGGTCCCGAAAGCTTTCGGGATAACCGGAGCGTCGCTTACTTTTGCTTCTTTAGGAAAAATTTGCTTCGCATTTTTCCCAATCACGCTGAAGCGTAACCGAAACAAAAGAGGCGACTAACCCGGTTACTGGTTTAAACTAAAACCAGGAACTTGTATTGACCATGCGCATAGTAAAAAACCAATTATTAATTAATACATTATCCATTTTTAGGGTTATTTTTCATTGTCCCTTAGGGCACAACATATCGTTGAAAAGAAACAAAGAATGCCTAATGCCATAGGCATGACAGAATCTCCAAAATCTTCCGTGCTTACGGCACTTGATCTTTTATTCCTTTACCAATCTTCTGCCTTTACGAGGCAACTTCTCCAACAAACTAACTAACTCTTGTCATCATCTTTCACTAATAAAGTAAGAAAGCCTGCCAGTATCATCGAACCTCCACCCAATGCGATGGTATTAAGCGTATTGGCATGGAATATATGAATGGTGATGTACCCCAATATACCTGCTGCTACAATTTGTGGTATCACGATAAAGAAGTTGAACACGCCCATATAATACCCCATTCTTTTAGACGGCAATGCGTTGGAAAGCATCGCATACGGCATCGATAAAATACTTGCCCAGGCCACACCTACCAATCCCATCGACACAATGATCATGGTTGGATTAGTAATAAAATAAATAGACAGCAATCCTATTCCACCAATCACCAGGCAAATAAGGTGAGTGATCTTCCGGTTGGTCCTAAAAGCAATCATCGGAATGATGAATGCAAACAATGCGGCAACGCCATTTCTTACAGACGAACATACATTCAGCCAATCAGCACCATCATTGTATTGCTTTTGCACCCTTTTCAATTCATTTTTTTCGGCAGCGTTCGTTTGAGTATTCAGGCTGTCAGAAAAATAGTTGGCCATATTAACTGAAATGGTCATCTGGTTTTGATCATTGCGATAGGTGCGGATTTCTTCAACATCACTTTTCAATGAATTCAGCGTTTTTATTTTTTTCGCATCCGTTGCTGTATCCATATTTGATTTAATAGCCGCTTCCATTTTATCAACCAAAGCCCTGTCTACTTTCATGTTGTACTTGTTGGCAGTCACCGCATTGGTAGCATATATCCACATGGCAAACAAAGCAAACCAGGTAAAGAACTGTACAAATGCCAACTGCTTCATGGTTGTTGGCATCTTAAAAATACCACCAAATGTTTCTTTCAATCCATCTGCAAAAGTGGTTTCTCTTTTCTCGGCATGAAAAGCTTCTAGGCTTTCCGGCGGAAACTCTTTGGTGGTAAAAACAGTGTACAATACTGCCCC